>USDP01000024.1 GCA_900553545.1 uncultured Eubacteriales bacterium
TGCGGCGGAGATTTCTCCCCCAGTCATGCTTCGCATGACAGCCCCTCTCAGGTGATGACGAAGCCGCCGTTGACGGGCAGGACCTGACCGGTGACGAACGCCGCGTCCGCAAGATAGACCATCGCCTGCGCGACGTCCTCCGGCGTGCCGAGACGTTCGATGGGCGTCTGCTGGCGCAGATCCTCCAGCACGTCCTCCGCGACGGAGGCGCACATGTCCGTCCGGATGACGCCGGGCGCCACGGCGTTGACGCGGATGCCGCTCGGGCCAAGCTCCTGCGCGAGCGCCTTGGTCATGGCCAGAAGCGCACCCTTCGCCGCCGAGTAGGCAACCTCGCAGCTCGCGCCGACCTGACCCCACATGGAGGACACATTGATGATGCAGCCGCGCTGCTTCGCCAGCATCGACGGCAGCACCGCCCGGATGCAGTAAAACGCGCCGTCCACATGGACGGCAAAGATGCGGTGCCACTGATCGGGCGTGATCTGGTTGATGAGGGCGTAATGCGCGATGCCGGCGTTATTGATGAGGACATCGACGTCCGGGATGGCGGAGAGCGCGTCCGTCACCCGCACTTCATCCGCCACGTCGCAGCGGATGGGCAGAGCGCCCGTCTCCGCGGCCACGGCGCGCGCCGCCGCATCATTCTTTTCGTACAAAAACCAGACGCGGTCGCCGCGCCGCGCGAACAGCCGCACCGCCGCTGCGCCGATGCCACGGCTCCCGCCGGTGATGACAACATTCATATTGGGGTCTCCTTTTGATACAGCAAACGTCATTCAGCATGGCTGAATGACGTTTTGGGTTTCTCAGCGTCTGCGCGTCTTGGTCTTCCGGTCGGAATAGGCGCGGATGGAGGACATTTTACTATCCGATTCGGACATGAATTTTTTGAGCATGTCATCGAACGATTTCGTCTGCGCGGCCGGCTGGGCGGCGTCGCTGCGGTTGGACGCGCTACCGCTGCGGTTTGCAGGCTTACCATAGCCGGAGGCCGGTGCAGAACCGTTCGTGCGCTGGCGCGGGACATACTCTTTGCGCGGCGGGGGCGCGATGGTGCGCTTGATGGACAGATTAGTCTTGCCGTTTTCCATGCCGATGATCATGACCTTGACCGTGTCGCCCTCGTGCAGATGGTCGTGGATGTCATTGACGTAGGTATGCGCCACCTCGGAGATGTGTACCATACCGGTCGACCCGTCCGGCAGCGTGATGAACGCGCCGAATTTGGTCAGGCTCTTGACTTTACCCTCTACGATCATTCCAACTGTAAGCTGCTCCATATATTCCGCTTGATCCCCCATGTCTGAAATTGTTGCGTTCCGCCTCTATTTTTACGAGAACAGGCCCGTAAACTATATAACATATTCGGCGAGAGATTTTGGCCCAAGGCAAGATTTGAAGGACGCAGACATACCGCGTGCATTTCAAGTCCTTCAAACCGCAGCATTGGGGCAAAAGATCCGCCGAAGAGCTTAATCGCTGACGTCGTAAAAGATGATCTCGCCCTCTGCGGCCATGTCCAGCTTGTCACGCGCCACGTTCTCCACGCCCTCCGGCGTGTCGAGCTTGTCGATGGCGTCCTGAAGGCGGCCGTTTTCCTGCTCGGCGGTGGTGATGCTGCTGGTCAGTGCGTCCGCCTCGGCCTTCTTGTCCGAGATGCGGGACTGGAGCTTCACGAGCGTGACCGTCGCGTACACCACGAGGATCAGAATGACCAGCTTTACCAGCAGCGACGATTTGATGAGCTTCATGTCTTCTGGCCCTCCTTTCCCGTGCGGCCATTTTCTGGCGTATCAATATCTTGTCGATTATTTTAACCCATTTTCGAGCCGTTGCAAAGACCTTTTTGAAAAAAATCAGAAAAAATTTCAGAATTCCGCGCACCGGGGCGCAGATCAGGCGCAGGAGCTTCCCTAAAAGCGCCCAGAACGCGCTGAACAGGCGCAGCGCCAGCGGGCTGAGCGTCAGAAACCAGAGCATTGCCCCGAGACCCATGCCAAGCAGCGCGAACAGGCGCAGCATCCCGCGCCCGGCATAAAGCGCAAACGCCAGCAGCGCGAGCAGCGCCGTCAGGCAGTACAGCCCGTCCGCCGGAACGGTCAGGCGTGGATGGCGGCGGCGGAGCGCGCGGAGCACATCATACCAGCACCCGAGCGCCAGCCCCAGCGCCGCCGCCCACGCGAACTCCACGGCCTGCCGTGCGACCGGCAGCTCCATCAGCCGAACAGGCGCGCGAAGAAGCCGCCTGTTGGCGCGTCCTCTTCATAGGCGATGGAATCGACCGTCCCGTCCACGCGAACCTCTCCCCCGCCGGACGTCAGCTCTTGCAGGTGCAGACCCTGACCGTGGATGACGAGCGGCCCGCGCGTTGTGGCGAGGGCGATCATGCCGTCGTCAAAGCTCTCGATCTCCAGCACGCCCGTCACCGACAGGCGCGACCGGGCGTCAAGCGTGATTTTATGCGGCGCATCGAGCGCCTTTTGTTCCGGAATACTGGTCATAGCACTTCTTCCTTCCTCTCGTATTGGTAATATATACGAGAGGGTTGGCCGGACTATGCCGGATTATTTTTCGTTCTCCGGGAAAGCTATGAAGCAGCTGTCGTGCGTATTCGGCGAGAGATTTTGTTCCAAGGCAAAATTTGAAGGACGCAGACATCCTTTGTGGATTTCAAGTCCTTCAAACTGCGGCATTGGGGCAAAAGATCCGCCGAAGACTGCCGACAGATGATTCAGAGGTTTCCCCCAACGATTTCTCTGTACATCGCGGAAGCGTCGTCCTTGCGGACGGCCTCTGCCACGGCGAGCACTTCGACGGTCAGCGTCCGCGCGCCAAACTCGATGGAGATTTTATCGCCGACCTTGACGTCGTAGCTGGCCTTGGCCGGGCGGCCATTGACCGAGATGCGCGCGTTGTCGCACGCCACGTTCGCGACGGTGCGCCGCTTGATGAGCCGCGAGACCTTCAAATATTTATCCAAACGCATATTGTTTCTCCTTATGATAGAAAACCGGCGGACACCCTCTGCCCGCCGGAATCCGAAAATCATCCTAGTAGGCATCATCGCACAGTTTGACCAGCCGCTCCTTCGAAGCGCGCTGGCACAGCTGTGCGTTGATGTCCAAACAAATTACTTGGCGACCTTGTCCTTCAGAGCCTTGCCGGCCTTGAAGACGGGAACGGTCGTTGCGGGGATCTCGACCGGCTCCTTCGTTCTGGGGTTGCGGCCCATGTGCGCCTCGCGGTGCTTGGTCTCAAAGCCGCCGAAGCCGACGAGCTGGACCTTGTCGCCCTTGCAGAGCGCCTCGGCGATGGTATCAAAGGTGGCGTTGACGGTCTTTTCCGCGTCCTTCTTGGAGATGGCACATTTTGCGGCAACTTCCGCGATCAGTTCAGTCTTATTCATAGTTGGTTCCTCTTTCCTGTTGTGATTCAGCGTGCGGACTTCTGCTCGTTCCACAGCTGGAGTAATTCGTGGCGGGTCAGCTCGTCGAGCCGTGCGCCCCGCGAACGCGCGGCCTGCTCCATCGCGCCGAAGCGGCGGATGAATTTTTCACATGCTGCATGCAGCGCCATCTCCGGATCAACCTCCAGACAGGCTGCGGCATTGACCGCCGCAAACAGCACGTCGCCAAGTTCTTCCTCCACGTTCTGCCGCGAAGCAACAGCGGCGCGGAGTTCGGATGTTTCTTCCTCTAGTTTATCCAGAGATCCCTGGGCAGATTCCCAGGCAAAGCCCGTTTTTGCCGCTTTTTTCTGGAGCTTTTCCGCCCGCCAGCAGGCAGGCAGCGAACGCGCCACGGCGTCGAGCGTTTCGCTCACGGTCTGCTGGCCCTTCTCCCGTTTTTTCAGTTCGTCCCAGCCGGGATTCTCCCCGCCGAAGAGGAACGGATGCCGGAAGACCAGCTTTTTACACACCGTGTCGCAGACGTCGTCCAGCGTAAAGCGCCCGGCGTCCTGCTCGATATCCGTGTGGAAGAGGACTTGCAGCAGCACATCGCCCAGCTCTTCCCGCATCATGGCGGGGTCGTCCCGGTCGAACGCTTCGCAGACCTCGTAGGCCTCCTCCAGAAAATTGCGCCGGATGGACTCGTGCGTCTGTGCGCCGTCCCACGGGCAGCCGCCCGGGGCGCGGAGCAGATGCACAAGACGCACCAGATCTTCAAAGCAATAGCGGTCTTTGCTAATAAAATCTATCATAATTTGGCCTCTTTCGCAAGGGTTTTTCTCAAGTTTTTTCGCGCAGATGCAGGAGCTTCGCGATTTTTTCGCCCTTGGGCAGCAGGAGGCAGTCCTGATAGGTGATGCAGCGCAGCAAAACCACCAGCACCGCATAGCAGACCACGGCGATCACGAGCGCAAGCAGGCACGCGAGCTTCGGCGAGAGGATGCGCCCGGCCAGCCGGTAGGCCCCGAACGTCACCGCGCCCATCAGCACTGCGGCCAGCGCCGGGCGCAGCATATTGCGCAGGACGCGCGGCTTCGTGGAGATGCGGCGCCGGATGGCGACAAGGTCGAGCGCGGTGATGACCGCGTAGCACGTCAGCGTGCCGATGGCCGCGCCGACGATGTTGAGCGAAGGAACGGCCACGAGGAAATAGTTCACGATGACCTTCACGACGCCGCCGATCAGCATGTTCACGACCGGCGTCGTCACATCGCCGTGGGCCTGCATGATCGCGTTGAGCAGGAGCACCATCGAGTTGCAGATGACCGCAATGCCGAACACCTGCAGGATCGGCGTCGCGACGGCGACGCTCGTCTCGCTGTAACCGGGGCAGAGCAGGCGGATGATCGGCTCCGCCATGACGGCCAGGCCGATGGCGCAGGGCAGCGCGATAAGCGCCATGGTGCGGATGGCGGACTCCTCCGTCCCCTTGGCCTCGGCGTCGTCCTTGCGCGTGAGCGCGGCGGTGATGGCCGGGATGCAGGAAATTGTGATCGTGGTGATGAAAGAACACGGGAGGGCGAAGATGGTCTGCTGGAAGGTATAGATGCCGTTCAGCGTATCGACCTGCGTGGCCGTATAGCCCAGCGCGCCGGAGAGACGGCGCATGTAGATGGAGGCATCGACGAGGTTGATGATCTGGAGTCCTGCTGCGCCGAGCGTGATGGGAATCGCGATGGCGAGCAGTTCTTTCATGGTGGCGCGCGTCGACTTCGCCGTGCCGCCCGCTTCCTGCAAAATTTTCGAAGACTGGCGGAACTTGCCGTGCAGATAGACCATGGACACGAAGCTGCCGACCGTGACGCCGAGGATGCCGCCTGCGGCGGCATAGGTCGCGCTGCCGGTCTCGCGCATGAGCAGCCAGGCGAGGCTCAGGCCGATGACGAGGCGGATGATGGCCTCGAAGATCTGGCTGATGGACGTCGGGGCCATGTTGCTCTGGCCCTGGAAGAAGCCTCTGTACGCCGAGATCATGCAGATGATGAGCACGCACGGAGCCAGGGCCGCAATGGCCGCCCAGCTCGTCTCCGAGTTCGAGACAAGCACCGAAAGCGGCTTGCTGAAGAGAAACATGCCGAGGCTGCCCACAATGCCGATGGTCAGGAAGACGTAGAGCGCCGTCTTGTAGATCTTGCGGATCTGGGCATGGTTGCCGAGCGTCTGCGCCTCGGAGATCATGCGGCTCATCGCGACGGGCAGGCCCGTCGTCGAGATCATGAGCAGGACGTCATAGACGCGGTAGGCGTTATAGAAATAGCTGCTGCCGGTCTCGCCGATGATATAGTTCAGCGGCGTTTTGAACAGGAAGCCGAGCAGCTTGACGATCAGCGTCGCGGCGGCCAAGATGGCCGCACCCTGCAAAAAGTTCTGTTTCTTCATGGATTCGTCTTTCATTGGGGCTGCTCCTCCGGATCGTCCGCGAAGACCTTCGGGATCGCGTAGTCATGCAGCTCCTTTGCGACGGCGGCGAGGTCGATCGTCGGCCATTTGCCCGCCGCGTAGAGGATCTTGCCGCGCACCATCGTCATCACGACGTCGTGGCCGGATGCCGCGTAGACAAGGTTCGAGAGGATGTTGTGGCACGGGATGTGGTGCGGCTGCGTGAAGTCGAGCATGATGATGTCAGCATCCATACCAAGCTTGAGCTGGCCGCATTCTTTCTCGCGGCCCTGCGCGCGCGCGCCGCAGACCGTCGCCATCATCAGCGCGGCCTCTGCCGGGACGGCGGTCGGGTCGCCGGTTTTGCCCTTGGCCATCAGCGCCGCGGCCTTGATCTCCTCAAAGAGGTCGTGGTTGTTGTTCGAGGCGACCGAGTCGGTGCCGAGGCAGACGTTCATGCCGGCCTTCACCATGCCCATCACATCGGCACAGCCGGAGGCAAGCTTCAGATTGCTGACCGGGCAGTGCGCGGCGGAGACGTGCCGCTTGGCGAGCAGGCGCATATCCTCCTCCGTCAGCCAGACGCAGTGCGCCGCGACCGTCGGCACGTCGAACAGGTGGTGACAGTCGAGCAGCTGCGCGGGCGTCAGGCCGTATTTTTCGACGCACTCGTCATGCTCGCGCTTCGTCTCGGAGAGGTGCACCTGCATGCCGAGCTTTTCATTGATGGAAAACTCGGCCAGCGCGTCCCACAGCTGATAGGTCGATGTATATTCCGCGTGGACGGACGCCTCAATTTTGATCCGTCCGTTGTCATAGCCCTGCCACTTGTCGCGCAGGGCGACCAGCTCCTGACAGGCAGGGAATTTCTCAAAGTCAAAGTCGTCGCCGAGGAACATCGTCATGCCGCGCGAGATGTTCGCCTTGATGCCGGACTCAGCCACGGCCTGGCAGATGGCGTCGCAGTGGTCGTACATGTCGGACACCGACGTCACGCCGAAGCGCAGACACTCCGCGATCGCCAGCTGCGCCGCCGCCTTGACCGCGCGGTCGTCCAGATGGGCCTCACGCGGGAAGATATAGTCGTTCAGCCATTCCTGCAATTTGAGGTCGTCCGCGTAGCCGCGCAGAATCGTCATCGGCAGATGGGTGTGGCAGTTGATCAGGCCCGGCATGAGCACCATGCCGCTGCCGTCGATGATGGTCTGCGGCTGCTCCTCGGGCGCTTTTTTCCCGAGATAGCTGATCTTCCCGTCCGTCACGCCGAGAAAGCTGTCCGTCCAGACAGACATGCGGTCGTCCATGGTGACGATGGAAACATGGGAGAATAGTGTATCCATGAAGTTCTCCTTCCTGATTCAGACATTCTGCTCCTCCAGAAGGGCGAAGATCTCGTCCTTCTGGCGCAGAATCGTGTCGATGCGCTGGATATAATCCTGCGGATATTTGGGGTTATGATAGCGGGCGAGCTTTTCCTCCGGCAGATTGATCTTGTTCATGCCGCCGCCCCCGAGGGAGAGGATGGAGTGCAGCTCTTCCATCATGTATATGTTATAAAGCCCGGTATAGCCCGGCCTGCACCAGCCGACATTTTCAAAGCTGCCGGACATATACTTCTGCCGGTAGAGATAGTAGGGCGCAAAGCCGTCCGCGCGGAGCGCCCGCTCCGCGTCCTCCAGCATCCGGGCCACATCCGCCTGACTCGGCAGCACAACACGCCGCTGGAACAGATCCGCGCCCTTTTTGAGCGCCAGCGTGTGTACCGTGATGTTGCTCGGCCCGAGGGCCATGACCTGACGCAGGGACTCGGCGAAGCCGTCCGCCGTGTCGGCGGGCAGACCCGCGATGAGATCCATGTTGATATCGTCGAACCCGGCCTCGCGCGCCTGATGGAACACGTCCACGACGGACGCTGCGCTGTGCCGCCGCCCGACGGCCTTTAACACCGGGTCGGACATGGTCTGCGGGTTGATGGAGATGCGCGTCGCGCCGCCGGCTTTGATGACGCGGAGCTTTTCCGCGTCCAGCGTATCGGGGCGGCCGCCCTCCACGGTAAACTCGAGGCACCGTGAGAGGTCAAACTGCGTATTCACTGCGTCCAGCAGGCGCGCCATCTGCTCCGCCGACAGCGTCGTCGGCGTGCCGCCGCCCATGTAGAGCGTCCGGACGTGCCAGCCGGACTGCCGCAGGAGCTTTCCGGTATACTCCACCTCACGCAGCAGACAGTCCAGATACGGCGGCAAAAACTCGCCGAACCGCTCCACCGACTCGCTCACGAACGAGCAGTAGGCGCACCGCGTCGGGCAGAAGGGGATGCCGATGTAGACCGAGAGGTCGCGCGGAGCAAGCAGATTCATGGCTTCAACGGTATGCTCCGATGCGTCGACACAGAGCTTTGCCCGCTCCGGCGTGACGAAAAACTCGCGTTCCAGCTCCCGCTCGGCCTGACGGCGCGTCTTGCCCGCGAGCAGTGCCTTTGTCGACAGCTTGCTCGGCCGGACGCCGGAGAGCGCGCCCCAGGGCGGCACGGTGTCCAGCACCTGCATTGCCGCCAGATAATAGCTTTGCTGCAGGAGCCGCCGCGTGTGGCGCACGTCGGCCTGTTCGCGCAGGAGGCGCTTTGCGGCACGGCCGGTTTTGCCGTTCCATATGATCTTGGCCGTCGCCGTCACATATTTTTTCCCGGTAAACAGGCTCGACACCGCCCCGTTCTCGCCCTTGGCGAACGGCGCGGTGACAAACTCGCTGGGTTCCGAGGCAAACAGCTGCATTTGCAGCTGCTCGACCGGATAGCGTTCGGTATGGTTGAGATAGAGCTTCATGCCTTCAGCGCCTCGCGCATCCACGGGTTAACCTGCCGCTCGGCATCCAGCGTGCTCTCCTCCATATGCCCCGGCAGGACGCGGAGGTTGCCGGGCAGCTGGCCGAGCTTTTTCAGCGATGCCATCATGGCCTGCTGGTCGCCGCCCTTGAAATCCGTCCGGCCGCAGGAACCGGCGAACAGCGTATCGCCGGAGAACAGCCAGTCGCCCGCGAGCAGGCAGACGCCCCCCGGCGTATGGCCCGGCGTGGCGATGACGTGAATTTTGATATGGCCGAGCGTCAGCTCGTCGCCATCCTCATAGGTATTGGTAAAGATCAGCCGCCCGTGCGTCATCTCCGCCGGGTCGGTCGAGTCGATCTTGCTCACCCAGACCGGCGCGCCGGTCAGCTCATGCAGCTGCTGCAAGCCGCCGATGTGATCAAAGTGCGCGTGCGTCAGCAGGATCATCCGCAGCATCAGGCCGTTCTGCGCCAGACGGTCTGCAATCTTCTGGCCGGACGCGCCGGGGTCGATGACAGCGGCCTCCATCGTCTGCTCGTCCCAGAGAAGGTAGCAGTTCGTTTCCAGCGGGCCAAGCACCATAGTCTCCAATTTCATAGCGTTTTCCTCACTTCAAGTCGTTGGTGTCGACGATGAGCGTCACAGGGCCGTGGTTTTCCGACGTGACCAGCATATCCGCGCCGAACTCGCCGTGCTCCGGCGGGAAGCCCAGCCGTTCGCACTCCGACAGAAACTGCTCGTAGAGCGGAATGGCGGTCTCCGGCCGCGCCGCGCCGATGAAGCTCGGGCGGCGGCCATGGCTCACGTCGCCGTAGAGCGTGAACTGGCTCACGACGAGGACGCTGCCGCCGACGTCGGCAAGGCTCAGATTCATCTTATCATTTTCATCCCGGAACACGCGCAGACCGAGGATCTTCTCGGCCAGCTTGCGGCATTTTTCCGGCGTATCGTCCGGCGCGATGCCGAGCAGGATCAGAAAGCCCTGCCCAATCTGCCCGTGAATTTCGCCCTCAATGGCGACCGACGCAGATTTTACCCGCGTGACAACTGCTTTCATATAAATGGTTTCTCCAAATATTAAATCTATTTTTCAGGCCGCCTCGCCCGGTCTTTCACCGGTCATCAGCCGTTCCCTCTGTGGACATCCTTCACGCCGGAGATCCCGCGCAGACGTCCGCGCACCGCTTCCAGCTCCTTGAGGTCGTGGACGGGGAAGTTCAGCGAGACGAACGTTGTCCCGCCGCCGGCGGGCTTGGCCGTCATGGCCGTGATGCGCAGACGCGCAGCGGTCATGACCGTCGCGATGTCGAGCATCAGGCCGTCGCGGTCGTCGGCCTCGAGGGCCAGCTCCGTGGCGAACGTCGCCTCCGGCAGCTCCGCCCAGCGCACCTGCACCCAACGGCCTCGCTGTTCGGGATCGCAGGCGTTTTTTGCGTTCGGGCAGTCGCGCCGGTGGACGGACACGCCGTAGCCCTTGGTGATAAAGCCGATGATATCGTCGCCGGGAACGGGCGTACAGCAGCGGCTATACTTGATGGGACAGGAGCCGATATCCTCGACGATGACGCCGGAGCGCGTCGGCGCCTGGGGCTGCTGCTGCTGTTTGCCGAGGGAGAGCAACTCCTTCGGCGTCATATTGCGGCTGGCCTTGGTCAGCTCGTCGCGCACGCGGCCCACGGCCTTCGTCGCGGTCAGGCCGCCGTAGCCGATGGCGGCGTACATATCGTCGAGGCTGTCGAAGCTGATGCGCTTGAGCACCATGGGCCGGACGTCGTCCTGCTGCAAAATGGCCGGATCGATGCCAATGTGCCGCAGCTCGGATTCGAAGCTCAGCTTGCCGCGCGCGATGTTCTCCTCGCGCTTCTCCTTTTTGAACCACTGCTTGATCTTGATGCGCGCCTGATTTGAGCGGCAGATGTTCAGCCAGTCGCGGCTCGGGCCTTTGGCGCTCTTCGAGGTCAGGACTTCGACGATGTCGCCGTTGTGCAGCTGCGCGTCGTAGCTCGCAATGCGGTTATTCACCTTCGCGCCGATCATCGAGTTGCCGACGGCAGAGTGGATGGCATAGGCGAAGTCGATCGGCGTGGAGCCGGCGGGCAGGCTGATGACCTTGCCCTTCGGCGTGAAGACGAAGACCTCGTCGTCGAACATGTCGACCTTGAGGGAATGGATATAGTCGTCGGCCTCGGTGTCCTGCTGGTTCTCCAGCAGCCGCCGCACCCACTCGAATTCCTTTTCGGAGCCTTCGCCCGCGTGCTGCTTGTATTTCCAGTGCGCGGCAACACCGTACTCCGCGGTCTGGTGCATCTCCCACGTCCGGATCTGGACCTCGAACGGGATGCCCTGCTTTCCGATAACCGTCGTATGCAGGGACTGATACATGTTCGGCTTCGGCGTGGAGATATAGTCCTTGAAGCGGCCGGGGATGGGGCTGAACAGATCGTGGATATGGCCGAGGACGTTATAGCAGTCCGCAATGTCGTCCACGATCACGCGGAAGGCATAGAGGTCGTAAAGCTCGTCGATGGTTTTATTCTGGGCGCGCATCTTGCGGTAGATGGAATAGGTGTGCTTGATGCGGCCATAGATCGAGCCGTGGATGCCCACGGACGCCAGACGCTCGGTGATCTTCGACTGGATGGCGTTCATGAAGTTGTTGGAGCTTTCCTCGTTTGCCTTCAGATAATCAATGATCTGCTGGTAGCCCTCGGGATCGAGGTATTGGAGCGAGATATCCTCCAGCTCCCACTTGATCTTCTGCATGCCGAGCCGGTGCGCCAGCGGCGCATAGATCTCCATGGTCTCCATGGACTTGGACACCTGCTTTGCCGGGGTCTGGTATTCGAGGGTGCGCATATTGTGCAGCCGGTCAGAGATCTTGATGAGGATAACGCGGATGTCCTTGCTCATGGCCATGAACATCTTGCGCAGATTCTCCATCTGCTGCTCTTCCATTGTGGAATACTGGACGCGGGTCAGCTTGGTGACACCCTCGACCAGCTCGGCCACCGTCCGGCCGAACAGGCGCGTGATCTCGTCGAAGCTCGCATCCGTGTCCTCCAGACAGTCGTGCAGCAGCGCCGCGGCGATGGCGTCGGTATCGAGGCCGATCTCGGCCACGATCTCCGCCACGGCCAGCGGATGGATGATATAGGGTTCGCCGGATTTGCGCAGCTGCTTTTTATGTTTTTCGTTGGCGTATTCAAACGCGCGCTGTATCACATCCAGATCGGCGGCGGGCGAATACCGCTTTACCGCCTGCATCATGGATTCATAATGTTCTTCTCTGGTTTCCATTCAGTTTCCTGCCTTCTGCATTTTCAGATGCCTTAAGATCTGGCTCTGCTCCAGATCGACCTTTTTGCCCTCGCTCGTCAGGCGGATGCGCAACATTCTGGGCCGCTGTTCGAGCACAAGAAGCCCCTGCTCGGCAAACACCTCGAGGCAGACCCATGTCTTCCCCGGGCAGCACGGCGCGGCGGCATAGCGCGCGATCTTGCGGCTGAGGCAGCCCGCCTCTTCCTGAAGCCAGCCGTTTTCGGCGTGCGCCGTCAGGTAGCGCCAGACCGCGATGAAGTCCTTTCTGCACGGCAGCAGCTCTTCCGCCTCCGCCATGCTGAGCGCGTCGCCCGCCCGGTGCCGGGCATAGAGCGTGCGCGCTTCGTCCTGCGCGCTCCGGGCCGATTCATCCGGCCGGATGTCGACCAGATTGAGCTGCACCATGCGCTGGCCGCGGTATTCGTTGATCTGCGGCGTAAACGCGAGATCCACGCGGTCGCCCACGCTCACGGCGGCGAGGCGCGCCGTTGTGGAAAAGAAGATGGCGACCCAGCTGTGCCGCCCGCTCGTCAGGCGGAGGCGCAGGTGCTTCCCCCCGCCGACCTCTGTCAGCTCCTCCACGCGGAAGCCGCGCAGCGCCAGCACCGGGCGTGGACAGCCCACACCGCACGGCTCCAGCTCGTCGAGCGCCGCGACATTTTCCAGCGTCAGGAGGCGTGGCGGGATCTCGCAGTCGATCTCCAGCGCGGACTGGCACTCGCCGGAGGCGCGGAACGCGCGGGCAAGCTCTGTGATCTGCGCGCGGAACGCATCAATATTTTCGCGCCGGATGGTAAAGCCGGCGGCCAGCTCGTGCCCGCCGTAGCTCTCCAGCAGTGGCGAGAGCGTCCGCAGCGCGGCAAACAGGTTGAAGCCCCCGTGCGACCGGGAGGATGCCTTCCCCTTGTCGCCGTCGAGGCAGATGAGAAACGCGGGACAGTTATATTCCTCCGCCAGCCGCGACGCCACAATGCCGACCACGCCCTGGTGCCAGCGTTCGCTGGCCAGCACGATGGCCTCCGGCCGGCCGCCGGTGGGGAGCATCGATGCGGCCTCGCGGTAGATCTCCGCTTCGATCTCCTGCCGCTTGCGATTCATGCGGCAAAGCTCCGCCGCCAGCTCGACGGCGCGCTGCGCGTCGGTCGTCAGGAACAGCTCCGTCGCAACGTCGACCTGGCCCATGCGCCCAGCGGCATTGATCCGGGGCGCAAGCGTATAGCCGATGGTTCCGGCGGTGATCCGCCCGTGGCCGACGCCGCACTCCGCCATCAGGGCCGCGAGGCCGACGCGCTTCGGATTTTCCAGACTTTTCAGGCCCTCGGCGACCATGGTGCGGTTCTCGCCCGTCAGGGGCATGACGTCCGCCACCGTGCCGAGGCAGAGGAAATCGCAGTATTCCCGCAGCAGCGACGCCGTGTCGCCGCCGATGGCGCAGGCCAGCTTGAACGCCACGCCGACGCCCGCCAGCTCTGAGGCCGGCTGTGGCTGGTCGAGCCGGTGCGGGTCGACGACGGCGACCGCCTCCGGCAGCTCTGATTTACATTCGTGGTGGTCGGTGATGACAAGCTCCATCCCGAGCGCGCGGCAGAGCGCGGCCTCGTCGTTGGCCGTAATTCCGCAGTCGACTGTCACGATCAGCTGCACATTCTGCTCCCGCAGGCTATGCAGCGCCATCTCGTTCAGGCCGTAGCCCTCTTCGAGGCGGGCCGGGATATAGCTCACGACGTGCGCGCCCTGCCTGCGCAGGAAGTCCGTCAGCAGGCAGGTCGCGGTGATGCCGTCGACGTCATAGTCGCCGAAGACGCAGATCTGCTCCCGCCGGTCGATTGCGCGGCGGACGCGCCGCGCCGCCTTGTCCATGTCCAGAAGCGTGAACGGGTCGGACAGCGGCTCGTTCGCCGCCAGAAAGTCCCGCGCTTCGTTCAGCTCCGTATATCCTCTGCTGCACATGACCGCCGCCGTCAGCGGCGAAAATCCCGCCTCCACCATCACCCGCACGTCGGCGGGGCGATAGGAGGAAACATTCCAGGTTCCGTACTTCAATTCCAATGCACATCCATCTATTATCTTTATCTTTTTCCGCTATTATAGCATCGCAGCAGAGATTTCACAATATAAAATGTTGTGTCTGGGGCTTTTTCAGGGCCGTTGCCGCAAAAAATTCACATTTTGCGGCTCCTCGGGCCGTTCTTTAAGGAATTTTTCATGGTTCGTTTACAAACTGTTCACCATCAAACGCAGCATTTCCGGTATTCTAAAGGCACAGAGGATGTTGGTGCTCCGGAGAACCGGAGCACAGGCAGCAATGTCTTCTGGAAGCGATTCGTATTTTTCATCTTCTCCTCTTTCTCTCTCAGAAAAGCGCCCGCCGCAGGCTCTGCGGCGGGCGTTTTTCCGGATTTGTCAAGACTATGAAATGCAGCGCCGCAACAGAGCAGCGGGGATAGAGTGAAAGGGGCAAAAAGCCCCTTTCGCGTTCAATCAAGCAGTTTTCTGAACGTTGAAGCGTTCAGAAAACTGGACGCGGCGGGGCGAAAAGATTTTTTCGGCACGCCGAAGCGCCCGCC
>USDP01000025.1 GCA_900553545.1 uncultured Eubacteriales bacterium
TTATGGGAGCCATCCTTTTATTTGGAATGTTGGCATTTGTAAATTTCAGGATCAGAAACAATCCGTTTCTGGTTCATGTTTGCGCATGTATGTTTATGGCATTTTATCTGGGGTGGGTATTCTTGCAGCCATCGGAGAAGGAAGCATTCAGGAACGGACGGGTTCAGGAAATACAAAAATTAAATGAAGAACTGGCTGCCAGCCAGGAAAACTTCAGGCTGCTTTAGTGGCTGCTGAAAAGGCCAGCCGGGCGAAAACCACATTTTTAAGTAATATGAGCCACGACATCCGGACTCCTATGAATGCCATTGTCAGACTTACCACTCTTCTGGAACATGAGATCCATGAGCCGGAAAAACTGCAGCTCCACATCCAGAAGATCCAAAATTCCAGTCAGCATCTGCTGGGACTTATCAATGACATTCTGGATATGAGCAAGATCGAATCCAGTGAGGTGAAATTAAATGAAGATCCCGTTGATCTGATGGAGCAGGTGGCACAGATAGACAGTATCATCTGTCCACAGGCAGAAGAACGGGGACAGGAGTTTAAGATCCATGTTCACGGGATCGATCATGGACATCTTCTGGGAGACTCTGTGCGCCTGCGCCAGATCTTTATCAATCTGCTGTCCAATGCTGTTAAATATACACCTGTTGGGGGAAGCGTTATCCTGGATCTGACAGAAGAGCCAAGCAGTATACCGGAACATGCCAATATATCCATTACAGTTACAGATACCGGATATGGAATGACGCCGGAGTTTATAAAAACGATCTTTGAACCTTTTACCAGAGCAGAAAATTCCACGACCAACAAAATACAGGGAACAGGACTGGGTATGGCCATCACGAAAAGTATCGTTGACCTGATGGGCGGCAGGATACAGGTGAAAAGCGAGTTAAATAAAGGAAGCTGTTTTGAAGTGGTACTTCCTTTTGCAATAGATCCCAATGGTTCACAGGAAAAAAATGGAAAATATCTGCATCAGGAAGGTGAAAAAGTTTCCGTATTAAAAGGAATGAAATTTCTTTGCGCAGAAGATAATGAACTGAATGCGGAGATCTTAGAAGCGATTTTGGAAATGTACCAGGCATCCTGCAAGATCTGCCCAGACGGTGAAAAACTGGTTGAAGCCTTTGAAACTTCTGCTTTCGGAGATTATGATGCTATTTTAATGGACGTACAGATGCCAAATATGAATGGCCTGGAAGCAACGAAAAGGATCCGTAATGGCAAAAATCCTCTGGGCAGGACCATTCCCATTATTGCTATGACAGCCAATGCATTCAATTCAGATGTACAGGAATGTTTAGATGCCGGTATGGATGCACATGTGTCCAAGCCGTTGGATATAGGAAAAATAATAAATAGTTTTAAATTCCCTATAAATTTATCTTTAAAAACTAGATATGAAATAGGTAAAAATGTGATAGAAGAGAAAATAATTGATCCTTCTGTAGAATATAAAATTCAAAAGGTGCAAGATGATGATAATGTATAAAATGTAAAATTTAAAAGTATTTCCATTATATTTGGAAAAATATGTTTAATTACATATTTAGAAAAACTAGTAGGAGTATTTGCCATTTCTGTAGATTTCAAAAATACAGAAAATATTTCTGATCGGTCCTTTTAGGCTGTTCCAGCATATGATAAATTATGAGGACAATGGAAGATATCCCCATAAATATTGCTGGAAAGAGAGGAAGAGGATATGGATTTTGGGATTGCAGGTGTGGCGGCGATCACGGTGATCTGCTATTTAGGCGGAATGGCGTGTAAGACGACGGAAAAAGTAAAGGATGAGGTGATACCGGTAGTCTGTGGCGTAACCGGCGGAATTCTGGGGGTTGCAGGCATGTATCTGATACCGGAGTTTCCGGCTGGTGATGTGATCAACGCAGCAGCTATTGGTATCGTTTCCGGGCTTGCTTCAACGGGAGTACACCAGGTGATCAAGCAGGTGGGGAAAAAATAAGGGAGGTACCGTGTATATGAGAGATATTGCATTGTGCCACCCGCGGATGCAGAAGATAGCAGCTCAGTGGATCACCGCCTGCAAGGCAGAAGGAATTAATGTTGCTATTTCTGAAACACTGCGTACTGCAGCAGAACAGGATGCTCTCTATGCCAAAGGCCGTACAAAACCGGGAAATATCGTAACCAATGCAAAAGGCAGTTCCTACCGGTCACAGCACCAGTGGGGGATTGCCTTTGATTTTTATCTGAAAATGGATGTGGATGGAGATGGGAAGATAGCAGATGACGCTTATAATGACAGCAAAGGTCATTTCAGGAAGGCTGCTGAAATTGGCAAGAAACTTGGTCTTGCCTGGGGCGGAGACTGGTCCAGCATTGTAGATAAGCCCCATTTGTATCTGCCTGACTGGGGAAGTACGCCCACTCCATTAATCAAACAGTACAAAACACCGGAAAAGTTTATGAAAACATGGATAATGGAACCAGTGAAAATGGGATGGCAGAAGGAGAATGGCGGCTGGAGATTTTATCTGAAAGATGGTTCGGAAAATTATGTTGTTAATGATTGGTATAAAGATGGCGATCTCTGGTACTGGTTTGATGGCAATGGAATAATGGTCCATAACGTGTGGTATCAGTATAAGGGACATTGGTATTATCTGGGAAGGGATGGCGCTATGGTGAAAGGACTGCAGACCATCAGCGGGAAATGGTATTATTTGGATGAAGACGGCCGGATGGCAACGGAACCGGTGGTGCTTACGCCGCAGAAGGATGGGGCGCTGCAGTATCCAAAGCTGACAGAATAGAACCATATGCAAGATGAAATGTAATACAAGTTAAATTGGAAAAAGAAAAAACCGCGTGTTTGCGCGGTTTTTTTAGTGGAGCTGAGGGGAATCGAACCCCTGTCCGAAAGCAACTTGACTGGACTTTCTCCGGGCACAGTTTGTTATTTACATTCCCTCGGCCGCGCGCGAACAAACACGCTCACGGCCTTGGTAGAGTCATTGTGCATGGGCGAGTCAACTCTTTCCCGCCGCACGGTCACCACTCAGATCACACCCTAGCCCGGCTCGTGGTCCTTCCGGGGAGGATGGGCGCCTAATTAGGCAGCCAGAGCAACTTTATTGTTGTCAGTTAATTTAAAAAATTGCCCGTTTTATGGAGGCCAGGCGCCTCCGCCCGCTTATCCAGCCTCACTGCCCCCGTCGAAACCAGTGCAGCCCCGTGGGAAGCGGCGGAAGATCCGCCGCACTGGAAAAACAAAATCAACTGACCGGGAGAACCGTCAGGTCCTTGCTGCTTTGATCATCCACTTCATCGGCAAAATTTTCGCGACGAAACGATAGAATTTGTAAAAGCCCTTCGGCGTATAGAACGTCCGTCCGCGCTTCGCCGCGCGGAGTGCCCCGGCGACGACCTGCTCCGGGTCGCAGTAGGGCAGCGTCTGGAACGTCTTGGACTTGCCGGTGATCCCGGCGACGTCGAGAAATTCCGTCTGCATTGGGCCAGGGCAGACCGCCGTGACCGAAATGCCGCGCGGCTTCAGCTCGTCGGCCAGACCGCCGGTGAACGCCGAGACGTAGGCCTTGCTCGCCGAATAGACCGTCATGCGCGGATTCGGGCAGAACGACGCGATCGACGACACATTGATGATGTGCCCGCCGGAGACCATGTACGGCAACACCGTATTGGTCATCAGCGTCAGCGCCCGGACGTTGAGGTCGCACATCCGCGCCTGCGTCTCGTTTGGTACCTCGCCGAGGTTGCCGAGCGTGCCGCAGCCCGCGTTGTTGACCAGCAGCCCGACCTTGGGC
This sequence comes from uncultured Eubacteriales bacterium, assembly GCA_900553545.1. GTDB lineage: Bacteria > Bacillota > Clostridia > Oscillospirales > Oscillospiraceae > CAG-170. The sequence goes on from USDP01000025.1 coordinate 3,804, forward strand.
CGCTTTTCCGCCAGATGGTCGGCGAAATATTTGAAGCTCTTCGCGTCGCAGAGGTCGAGGCCGAGGCAGATGACCTGCTTGCCCTCGATTGTCTGCGCCAGATCCTCCAGCTTGCCGACGCGCCGCGCGATGAGCCACAGCGTGTCGATCTCTGGGAACTGCTCCACGATCTGCCGCGCAAACTGCGCGCCCAATCCGGCGGATGCGCCGGTCACAATCGCGATCATCAGAAGCGGCCGTAGGGGTCTGCGAGCTTTTCAGGCTCCGGATACGTCTCGCCCTGCGTGTCGACGCGGATGGAGACGATCTTCTGCTCGGCGACGGGACGATCGGCCGGGCCGGTCTTCGTGTTGGCAATCGCGTCGACGACGTCCATGCCCTCCGTCACCTTGCCGAACGCGGCATACTGCCCGTCGAGATGCTTGGCGTCCTCGTGCATGATGAAGAACTGGCTGCCCGCCGAGTTCGGCGAGCTGGAGCGCGCCATGGAGAGCACGCCGCGCTTGTGCTTGAGGTCGTTCTTCACGCCGTTGAACAGGAATTCGCCCTTGATGCAGTAGCCGGGGCCGCCCATGCCGGTGCCGTCCGGGCAGCCGCCCTGGATCATGAAGCCGGGGATCACGCGATGGAAGATCAGCCCGTCGTAGAAGCCCTTGTTGGCGAGGGAGATGAAGTTATAGACGCTCTGCGGGGCCTTTTCGGGGTACAGCTCGGCGACGATCTTCTTGCCGTTCGCCATCGTGAGTGTCATGATGGGATTTGCCATGGGTGGTTTACCGTCCTTTCATTGCCCGGTCGATCTGCCGCTTGGCATCCTTTTTGGCCGCGTCGTCGCGCTTGTCATAGAGCTTTTTGCCCTTGGCCAGCGCGATCTCCACCTTGACCAGCGAACCGCGGAAATAGACCGACAGGGGAACCAGCGCGTAGCCGTCCTGCCGTACTTTGCCAAACAGGCGCATGATCTCGCGCTTGTGCATCAGCAGGCGGCGGGGCCGCAGCGGGTCCTTGTTAAAAATATTGCCCTGCTCATAGGGCGCGATGTGCATTTGCCGGATGTAGAGCTGCCCATCCTTGATCTGGCACCAAGCCTCCTTGAGGCTCAGCGTGCCGAGGCGGATGGACTTCACTTCGGTGCCGGACAGCTCGATCCCGGCCTCGAATTTTTCCTCGATGAAATATTCGTGGTATGCCTTCTGATTTTTCGCCACGATCTTGACGCCGGTTCCTGCCATCCCGCACCTCCTTCCCGCAAACTCGTACATTTTATTATAGCATAGTTGTCAAGTGGAATAAACGGTGGAATTTGGCGGAAAGACTACCATATCTAGTGTCTTGCCAAATCACGCGCAATTTGATATAATGAAACAAAAGTTCGAAGAAAAGGAGGCGGCAATATGCCTGCGCGGAATCTGCCCATTCAGGTGCTGTCCTGCTGCGATACCTGCGGCAATTTACAGCCGCTGCGCTTTCGCTTTGAGGATCGTGAGCACAGCGTCCATACCGTCTCCGTCACCGAGATCGTCGACGGGCGCAGGGTAGAATATGTCGGGCTGGAGGCGTTCGTCTTTCTCTGCAAGGCCCATCTCGATGGGCGGGAAAAGCTCTATGAGCTGCGCTATACCGTCGCCACGCACCGCTGGACGCTCGCGAAGGAGGTCTACTGATGGCCGGGCGCGTGATCTTCCACATCGACGTCAACAGTGCGTTTTTGTCGTGGACAGCAGCCTACCGCTGTCTCGTGCTCGGCGAAAAGACCGATCTGCGCGAGATCCCGTCCGTCATCGCCGGGCATCAAAACATCCGCACCAGCATCGTTCTCGCCAAGAGCATCCCGGCGAAAAAACGAGGCGTCAAGACCGGCGAGCCGCTCGGCATGGCCCGCGACAAATGTCCCGACCTCGTCGTGGCCGAGCCGGATTACGACCTCTACGTCTCCGCCTCGCAGAAGATGATCGCCCTCCTGCGCGAAGTTTCGCCCGTGGTCGAGCAGTATTCCATCGACGAGGCGTGGGTCGACATGACCGGCACGGAGCGCCTCTACGGCCCGCCCGTCCTCGCCGCGAACTGGCTCAAAGGCCGCATCCGCCGCGAGCTGGGCTTCACGGTCAACATCGGCATCTCCTGCAACAAGCTGCTGGCCAAGATGGCCGGCGATTTTGAAAAGCCCGATAAGGTCCATACGCTCTTCCCGGACGAGCTGGAGGCGAAGCTCTGGCCGCTGCCCACGCAGGAGCTTTTCATGCTCGGCGCGGCCACCGCGCGCAAGCTCCGCCGCTTCGGCATCGACACGATCGGCGCGCTCGCCAATGCCGATCCCGTCTTCCTGACGAAGGCCCTCGGCAAACAGGGCCAGATGCTCTGGCAGTATGCCAATGGGCGCGGCGAGGCGTTTTTACAGGCGCAGCCCGCCGCGAACAGGGGCTACGGCAACGCCGTCACCACGTCCCGCGACGTGACCGACCGCGCCTACGCCTGCCAGGTGCTGCTCTCGCTCTGCGAGACGGTCGGCATGCGGCTCCGCCGCGACGGACAGGCCGGCAGCTGTGTCACCATCCAGCTCCGCACCAGCGAGTTTGAGACGTGGTCACACCAGACCCGCCTCGCCTCGGCCACGAACGTCACCGGCGAGCTTTATCAGGCGGCCTGTTCCCTGCTTGATCAGGCGTGGGACCGCAAGACGCCCCTCCGGCAGCTCGGTGTGTCGGTCACGCAGCTGGCCGACGGGACGCTCCGGCAGTACAGCCTCTTCGACGCCGCCGACTATGCCCGGCAGGAAAAGCTTGACACGGCGGTCGACGCGCTGCGCGAAAAATTCGGCGAGGGTGCGCTCTTCCGCGCCGCCCTGCTCCACAGCGACGAGCGCATGGCCGGCGGCCTGCACAAAAAGCGCCGCACCGGCATCACCAAACCCATCGAGGACGAGGCCGCCCGCATCCGCAAAAAATATGGGAGCAACGATTGACGCAGGTGCGTCGAATGGCTATCATTTAGAAAGACATCAAGAAACGAGGCAGAAGATTATGGAAGAAAAACGGCACGGCGGCGCGGGCCGCGTGATCGTGGTGATCTTGATTTTGGCAGTTTTGCTGGCGGCAGGGGCCTTTTTCCTGTTCGGCGGACGGGTGCGCGTGGAGACGCCATCGTTCTCCACGGGCTACCGCTATGACCGCGCGAAGGACTATGCCACGCTCGACACCTTCCCGGTCGAGGGCGTGACGGCGGACAAGGTCGAGCTGCATTGGATCTCCGGACGGGTCGAGATCCGCGCGGCGGAGACGATCTCCGTCTCTGAGAACTTTGCGGGCGACGATGCGCAGCGCCTCCGCTGGCGGCTGGACGGCGATACGCTGATCGTGCAGCCCTGCGCCTCCGGCGCGCAGGAGCTGCCGGAAAAGGCGCTCACCGTCACGCTCCCGCAGACAGTCCTGCTCAAGGTCGACACCGTCTCGGCGGACTGCGCCCTGACCGGCGTGCAGACTGCCCAACTGGACGTTGACAGCGTCAGCGGCGCGCTCCGGGGCGATGCCGCCGTGACGGAGATGCTCTCCGTGGATACGGTCAGCGGTGGTGCGTCGCTGGATCTGACCGCCGCGCCGAAAAAAGTGACGGGGAATACCGTCTCCGGCGTGATGGAGCTTGTGTTCGACGAAGCGCCCGGCACGGTGAAGCTAAGCTCTACGAGCGGCAGCTTTGCCCTCGGCCTGCCCGCGGGCGCGGCCTATCAGCTGGACTGGAGCACGGTCAGCGGCGCTTGCGACGACTCGGGCTATCAGGCCCCGGAAGGCCGCGGTGCGAAGAAGATCAAGCTCGCGGCGGACACCGTCTCCGGCGGCCTCACGATCTATACGAAATGAACTGCATAGCGGCGAAATGCCCCACGGGGTGTTTCGCCGCCCACCGTTTTTAACGGAATCTTAACGGACATGGCCGTGGAAATTTGATAGTATTATAATTAGAAAAATTACTGCCGAAGGGAGATTGCCATGCGCAAAAAACGGCCCGGCACGCTCACGCCGGAGAGCTTTTTCTCGTTTTCCTGGCGGAATACTGCCGTCTGCATCGGGATTCTCGCCGCCGCGACGGGGCTTTGTTTCCTGCTCCGCCTGCTCGACGATTCCGACGTCTATGTTGCGCTGATCTTTGAGCTGGCGGTCGTGCTGGTCTCGCGCTTCACGAGCGGCTATTTCTATGGCCTGCTGGCCTCCGTCGTGGGCGTCATCGGCGTGAACTATATCTTTACCTATCCGTATTTCGCCTTCAACTTCACGATCTCCGGCTATCCGCTGACGTTCCTCGTCATGCTCGCCGTGTCCATCGTGGTCAGCGCGCTGACCACGCAGATCAAGCAGCAGGAGAAGCTCCGCGCCGAGGCTGAGAAGGAGAAGATGCGCGGCAATCTGCTCCGCGCCGTCTCGCATGATATCCGCACGCCCCTGACCAGCATCGTCGGCGGCGTGAACGCCATTTTGGATTCCGGCGACCGGATGACGCCCGAGACGCAGACCGCCCTGCTCACCGACATCCGCACGGAGGCGCAATGGCTCGTCGGCGTGGTGGAAAATCTGCTCTCCGTCACGCGCATCTCCGGTGCGTCCACCATCCATAAGGAGCTGGAGGCCGGGGAAGAGCTGCTCAGCGCCGCGAGCGTCAAGTTCCGCAAGCGTTTCCCGGAGATCACGGTCTCCATCCGCGCGCCGGAGGAGCTGCTGATGATCCCGATGGACGCCATTTTAATTGAGCAGGTGCTCATCAACCTGATGGAAAACGCCGCGCTGCACGGCGGCTCCACGACCCGCATCGAGCTGCATCTCCGCCGCGAGGGTGACTCCGCGCTCTTTGAGGTCGCGGACAATGGAGAGGGCATCGCACCGGAGGTCATGCCGCTGCTGTTCACAGGCGCGGTCAGTTCCGCCGGAGATGAGAGCGCCGACGGCAAACGCAACATGGGCATCGGCCTTTCCGTCTGCATGACGATCGTGCAGGCGCACGGCGGCGCCATGGCCGCGGAAAACCGCGCCCTGGGCGGCGCACTGTTCCAATTCACACTGCCACTGGAGGAGGACCACCATGACGATCCGGGACAAGATCCTGATTATTGAAGACGAACCTACCATTGCCAACTTCATGCGCGCGATCCTGGAGGCGCGGGATTATGAGGTCATGATTGTTCAGAGCGGCGCGATGGCCAGTACGCTCATCGCCTCCCACTGTCCCGACCTCATCATTCTCGACCTCGGTCTGCCGGATATGGACGGGATGCAGATCTTAAAGTCTGTCCGCAGCTGGTCGAAGGTGCCGGTCGTGGTCGTCTCCGCGCGCAGCCACGAGCGGGACAAGGTCGCCGCGCTCGACACCGGGGCGGACGATTACCTGACGAAGCCCTTCGGCACCGAGGAGCTGCTCGCCCGCATCCGCACGGCCCTCCGCCATACCCGCACGCTGACCGCCAACGATCAGCTTGCCAACACCGGTAAATTCCAGACCGGCGACCTGCTCATCGACTATGACAAGCACCGCGTCTACGTTGCGGGCGTCGACGCGAAGCTGACGCAGAACGAATATAAGCTCGTGGCCCTGCTGGGCCTGCATGCGGGCAAGGTCTTGACCTATGATTACCTCATCAAGGAGCTGTGGGGTCCGAGCGCCCGGAGCGACAACCAGATCCTCCGCGTCAACATGGCGAACATCCGCCGCAAGATCGAAAAAAATCCGGCCCAGCCGGAGTATATCTTCACCGAGACCGGCATCGGCTATCGCATGGTCGAGGGCGACTAGCACATTTTTGAACCCATTCTTTTCTTTCTCTGCCAGAAAGAAAAGAATGGGGGCGCAAAAATGCGAATAGGAAACGCCCGCCAGGCAATCCCTCAGTCAGCCTGACGGCTGACTGCTCCCTTTACACAAGGGAGCCTTTGGGCGGACGCCCCTAGAAAACGATACTATTAAGACTTAAGACACAAAAAACGAACCCCGCCATGGGAGATCCCATGGCGGGGAATTTTGATTTTTTATCCTGCTGCGGACTCGTGGACCGGCTCCTGCGTCTCCACGCGGCGGATCCGCGCGCCCAGGGCCGCGAACTTGCCGATGATGTCCTCATAGCCGCGCTCGATATAGTGCGCGTCCTCGATCGTGGACGTGCCGTCGGCGGCCAGCGCCGCGATGACCATCGCCGCGCCCGCGCGCAGATCGCACGCACGGACCTCACAGCCGTGCAGCTTCGCCACGCCGTCGATCACCGCTGTTTTGCTCTCGACCTGGATGGCCGCGCCCATGCGGTTGAGTTCGCCGGTGTAGCGGAAGCGGTTGTCGTAGATGCCCTCGGTGACGAGGCTCGTCCCCTCGGCCAGCGCCATGCAGACCGCGATCTGCGGCTGCATATCGGTCGGGAAGCCGGGGTACGGCAGCGTCTTGACGTTCGCCCGGCGGAGACGCTTCGTGGACTCCACGCGGATGGAATCGTCATATTCCGTGACGCGCGCGCCCATTTCGCGCAGCTTCGCGGTAATACAATCCAAATGCTTGGGAATAATATTTTCGATGAGGACGTTGCCACCCACGGCCGCGGCCGCGGCCATGTAGGTGCCGGCCTCGATCTGGCCGCCGCCGAGGCGCTTCACGCCGCGCACCTTGATGACGTCGGTGCCCGCGCCGGAAACCTTCGCGCCCATCGCGTTCAGGAAGTTCGCAAGATCGACGATATGCGGCTCCTTCGCGCAGTTTTCAATGACGGTCATCCCGCCGCACAGCACCGCCGCGAGCAGAATGTTCATCGTCGCGCCGACGGAGACGATGTCGAGATAGACGTGCCCGCCGCCGAGTCCTTCCGTTGGCGCGTCCGCGCAGACGTAGCCGCCCTCCTGCTCGACGTTGGCGCCCATGGCTTCAAAACCCTTGATATGCTGATCAATTGGGCGGACGCCGAAGTTGCACCCGCCGGGCATCGCGACCCGCGCGTGGCCGAAACGGCCAAGCTCCGCGCCAATGAGGTAATAGGACGCGCGGATGCGGCGCACGAGTTCGATCGGCGCCGTCGCGTTGCGGACGTGCGAACAGTCGATCTCCAGCGTGTTGCGGCTGAGGCGGCGGATTTTCGCGCCCATGTTATTGAGAATTTCAAGGAGCAAACGGACGTCGGAAATGTCCGGCACGTTCTCGATCCGGCACACGCCGTCTACCAGCAGCGTGGCCGGGAGAATGGCCACGGCGGCGTTCTTCGCGCCCGAGATCGAGACAGCGCCTTCCAGCCGCTGCCCGCCCTGTACGATGTATTTTACCAAATCAAAAGCCCTCTTCGATTTTATTGGAAGCACCGGATGCAATCCGGAGGATTTGCAGTGTCAGCGGGCAGCACCGGAATGATTTGCGGTTTTGCCCCAAAGTCAGTATTTGCAGAAGCCCGTCGTTCAGCCGTGGCAATGCAAACCAGCGCGGCCAGTTCCGGCCACCTGCTTAGAATACCACACCGGCGTGTCAAAGTAAAGAAAAAATGACAATCCAGCAACAACTTCCTAAGAATTCTATTAAGATTTGACAATGTCGAACGCAAGCGTGCCTCATTCGGCCTGACGGACCTCGCGCGTGATGCCGTTGACGTAAAAGACCGTCGTGTCCGTCTCTACGCGCCAGACCGGCGTGAAGCGGAGGGCCGACGTGGCCGTCTCGGAGTGAAGATAGCCCTGCTGCATGCCGGTGATCTGGCTGCCGACCCAGCCAAGCGCGTCGCGGCTCGCCAAAATCTGCGTCAGCGCGTCGGCGCAGGAGATGCACGCCTCCTCCGAAACGCGGGTGATCACGCCGGATTCCGGATAAAATACACCATCCGCCGCGCGCAGCGCGCCGTCCTGATACGTAAACGTCAGCGTCCCGCCGAAGACCGGCATGCCCAGCAGCGCCTGCTCCACGCCCAGCGCATAGACGCCGTCGGCCTGCCGGACGGCGGGCTGCGTCTGCCAGACGGTATAGCCCATGCCACGCAGGCGGCGCTGCATATCCTGTTCATAGCTCCGCCCGCCCACGGCGGCGCTCAGCTCCGCATGGAGCGCGCCGCTGCGGCTGAACGAGACGCTGCCGCTGTCCGCGCTGTAAAGGATCTCATAGCGCGTGGAGCTGCTGTCTGCCTCGGCCGCCTCGCCGAGCAGGGCCTCCGCTGCGGCGGAGGCGTCCGCTTCGCCAAGCTCGATGGCATAGAGCGTCTCGCCGGGGGTGAGCAGCGCCGGATCAATCGACACGCCGTAGCTTGCCAGCAGCTCCGTCAGTCCCCTGTGCAGCGCCGATTCCTCACGCTGCGCCGAGAGCTTCCCGGGCACGACCGCCAGCAGCAAAAAGCATACCGCCAACGCCAGGATCAGAAGAATCAGATTTTTGATGCGCCGACCCGACACGGCGGCCGCCCCCTTTCTATCCGAAGTTCAAAGATTTATCCTTTCCATGCGGCGGTGAGGTCGCCCTCGCCGCGCTCGACATACCGCAGCGCGAGCGGCTGTCCGCCGCGCAGGATCGCCGCGGCCTGTGCCGGCGGGAGAAGCGCCGCGGGCTGCGCCGTCGGCTGGAGTGTGCGGAGCACGATGCTCGCGCTTGTGATCCGTGTGCCCTCGAATGTGACCGCCGCCGGTTCGATGGCAGAAACGTAAACGCCGTTCAGGAAATAAGCAAACGTGCAGACGGTCTGCCCGTCCTGCTCGCTCACATCCGTCAGATAGAGCCGCGCTTCGCCGAGCGTGCCGCCGGAGATTGTTGACAGCAATTCCCGGGCCGCCTCCACGCGGCTCTCGCGCGAATCCGCCGCGCTCTGGAAGCGTTCCAGCGGCTCCGATACCTGAAAGCTCACACGTCCGCCCGCCGTGACGGACAGGGCATGCGTCGTCTCGGTGAACGAGGTCGTGCCCGCCGGGTCGATGTATTTCGCGTCGCCATAGGGGTTGAACCCAAGGCTCGACGCCAGAGACGCGACGAACCGCGCCTCGCACGGGTTCGCCGCGATGGCGTCCACAAGCGCGGTCTGCGGCGTAATGAGGCTCAGCGCCGCGGCCGGTTTGTATGCGCCGGAGCTGTCCTCAAAGGCGAAGAAGCTGCCGTCCGGCTGATAGCTGTCGAGCGCAGCCTCGAGCGCCGCAGCGCTCACCGCGGTTTCACAGCGATAGCACTCCGTGCCGGCGAGATACAGCGCCACGCCGCCGTCCTTGACCGCAAGCAAAAACCACTGCGCATCCGGCAGCTCCGGCGCGTCCACATTGAGCCACGCCGCCGCCAGCGACGGGTTGAGCGCTGACGGATAGCAGAACGCGGCACCCTGCTCCGCAAACGCGGCCAGCAACTCGCGCTGCGAGACGGCGCGGCCGCCCTGCGCGCTGTCGAGCGCCTGGGCCAGATAGCCGCCGAGTTGTTCAAACGCATTGTCCAGCGCAGCGAAATCGTACTGCGCGCTCATGCGCCCCGCCGTGTTCTGCACCGTGATGGCGATGGGCTGCGCCGCGCCGTGAACCTCATCGGCCACAACGTCGCCGGAGTAGGTCAGCTCCGACTGCGACAGGCCAAACAGCGGCGCGACGGGCCGCAGAATGGCCGCGAGCCACGGCGTGGACGTGATCGTCCGCGCGGGCAGGGCCAGAAGCGTCAGGACCACGATGGCCAGAGCCAAGACGACAATCAGGACGTCTTTGAAAATTTCGAGGATCTTTCTGGCCATTGCAGTTCACTTCCTTTCGTTTCATGTTTGCCCAAAGGCCCCCTCTACGAAGAGGGGGGGCTGCCGCGGCTCACGGGGCGGGCGACCAATGGTCGCCCCTACGTTTACCGCCGGAACTGCGTTCAAATTCGTAGGGGCGGACATTCTCGCCCGACAATCCCTCCGTCGGCTTCGCCGACACCTCCCTT
>USDP01000026.1 GCA_900553545.1 uncultured Eubacteriales bacterium
AAGCCGATCCAGACCACGCTGGAGCTTGTCCGTGTGATCAAGGGCGCCATGCCCGCGAAAGCACTGCGCGAAAAGCAGCATCCGGCCAAGCGCAGCTTTCAGGCAATCCGCATCGCGGTCAATGACGAGCTCGGCGCGGTGAGCCGCGTGATGCGCGACGCAGTCGCGTGCTTGAGGCCCGGCGGACGGCTGGCCGTCATCACGTTCCATTCCCTCGAGTATCGGATCGTGAAAAACGCGATGGCCGAGGCGGCAAAGGGCTGCACCTGCCCGCCGAATTTCCCGGTCTGCGTCTGCGGCAACAAGCCGAAGATCGAAATTCTGACGAAGAAACCCATCATCGCGACCCGTGAAGAGGTCGAAGAAAATCCCCGCGCCCGCAGCGCAAAGCTGCGCGTGGCGGAAAAGCTGTAAAAGGAGCGAAACGGCATGGCTGACCGCAGAGCACAATACCATACCAACGGCGCGGCGGCCTATGACGTCTACGCATGGAACCAGGGTACCGCGCCGCAGCGGCGGCCCGAGCCGCAGCACCTGCCGGAGGAGCGTCCGCTTCCTCAAAAGCGGCAGCGTGCCAAGGCGCGCACGGCGCTCGCACCGTTCACGGTGGTCGGCATGCTGGCCGTGGCCTGCCTGCTGGTGCTGGTTGTGTTCGGCTACGTGCAGCTGTTCGAGGCGACGAGCGAGGTGAGCAAGCTCGAGAATCAGCTCTCCGCGCTGCAATCACAGCAGACGCAGCTGCAAAGCCGCTATGAGGCCCGCATCGACCTTGACGCCATCGAGACGGCGGCGGGCGATCTGGGGCTTACGAAGCCGTCGCAGGAGCAGATCGTGTACCTCGACCTCTCCGGCGCCGACCGGGCCGAGATTTATCAGGAGGAAAAAACCAGCGTCTTCTCGGAGATCGTCTCCGCGATGGAGCAGAGCGTTTCCGGCCTGATCGCATATCTGCGTGCCGCCTCTGCATAAGCTGGAGACAGGACGCGCAGCAATAAAGCAGTTGCAAGGGCGGTCGTATCAAAACTTCCGCCCTTGTTTTGACGATGAGGGAAGAACTATGGCCTTAAAGCTACTCCCGCCGAAGCGGGAAAAAACCGTCAGCTCCGCCGAACAGTCGCAGCGGGCGAACCGTACCGTGCTGCGGCGGACGCTGTTTTTGATGATCCTGTGCGGCGTTGTGCTGTTCATTCCGCTGATTTTCACGCTCTACCGCCTGATGATCGTGGAGCATGACAAGTATGAAGAACTTGCCATCAACAATCAGACCCGCTATACGAACCTCACGGCTTCGCGCGGCGTGATCTATGACCGTAACATGAATGTGCTTGCCACATCGGCCACGGTCGAGACCGTGTTCATCGACCCGAACGAGATCGCAACCGAGATGAAGGACCCGGCCAACAGCAATCTGCTCGACCATATCGCCCGCGGCCTGTCCGAGATCCTGGACGTGGAGACGAGCTTCATCTACGAGCAGGCGTCCGACACGGCCTACCGTTATAAGGTCATCCGACGGAAGATCTCCGAGGAGTTGGCCGATCAGGTGCGCGAATTCATCAACGAGAACGAGATCAAGGGCGTCTATCTCGAGACGGACGCGCAGCGCTATTATCCCTATTCTTCGCTGGCGGCACAGGTGCTCGGCTTTGTGAGCAGAGACAACGTCGGCCAGGAGGGCCTCGAGGCGTATTATGATTCGCTCCTGCAGGGTACGGCGGGCAAGGTCGTCACCAGCAAGGGCAACTACGGCTCCGAGATGCTCTATACCTATGAAAAATACTACGACGCGTCCGATGGCGACAGCTTCGTGCTGACCATCGACGCGACGGTACAATCCTATCTGGAAAAGAACCTCCAGAACGCCATCGACAAATACGGCATCCTGAACGGCGCGTTCGGCATCGTGATGGATGTCAATACCGGCGAGATCGTCGCCATGTCCACCATGGGCAGCTACGACCCGAACCACTATCAGGACGTCTACGACGAGGAAACGGCGCAGACGCTCGAAGAACAGTATCAAAAGGCACTGCTCCTGCGCGAGGGCTCGCCGGAATATGACGCGGCCATGAAGGCGTATAACGAGGCCGTCGCGGCGGCGCGGCTGAAGCAGTGGCGAAACCGCTGCGTGTCCGACGGCTATGAGCCCGGCTCGACGTTCAAGCTCGTCACCATGGCTGCTGCACTCGATTCCGGCTCCGTCACTGTGAACGATTCGTTCTACTGCGGCGGCCACGAGGACTTCAAGGGCCGTGACCAGACGCTTTCCTGCTGGAAATCGGCGGGCCACGGAGCCGAAACGCTCGAAGAGGCGCTCGGCAATTCCTGCAACATCGCCTTCGGCCACATTGGCCTGCGCATCGGCGGCGAGGAGTTCTACGATTACATCAACTCCTTCGGCTTCCTCGAACAGACCGGCGTCGACCTGCCTGGCGAGGCGAAGGGCCTCTTCTTCTCCAAGGCGGATCTGTCCGGCGCGTCCACGGCGTCGCTGATCTCCGCCTCCTTCGGCCAGACGTTCCGCATCACGCCGATCCAGCTCGTCCGCGCCGTCGCGGCCATCGTCAACGGCGGCTACCTGCTCGAGCCGCACGTCGTGTCCACCGTGCTCGACGCCGACGGCAACGTCGTCCAGAAGAACGAGCGTACCGTGCTCCGTCAGGTCATCAGCGAGGAAACGTCCGCGACGATGCGCGAATTCATGGAGTTCGTCGTCACCGACGGCACGGCCTCCAACGCCTATACGCTCGGCTACCGCGTCGGCGGCAAGACCGGCACGTCCGAAAAGATCGACGAATACGACGAAAACGGCAAACCCGTCGACGATAAGATCGTCTCGTTCATTGGCGTCGCGCCGATCAACGATCCGCAGTATGTCGTGCTCGTCGCGCTCGACACGCCGGAATATGTCGCCGGCACGAGCTACACGCCGCACAACCAGTACATCTCCGGCGGCCTGATGGGCGCGCCGACCGTACGCGACATCTTCTCCGACATCCTGCCGTATCTCGGCGTGGAGCCGGACTATTCGTCGGACGACATCCGCGGCGTCAACATCACCCTGCCGGACGTCATCGGCAAGACCGAGTCCGAGGCGGCGGAAGTCCTCTCGGCGAAGAGCATCACCTACCGGACTGTCGGCAATGGCAGCGTCGTCACCGATCAGCTCCCGTCTGCGGGGCAGGAAGTCCCCGGCCATTCCGAGATCGTCCTCTACATGGGCGAAGAAAAGGTCACGGAAAAGACCACCGTCCCGAACTTCATCGGCTACGGCGTGGCCGACGTCAACTGGCTCGCGAACCAGTACGGACTCTACATTCAGGCCAAGGGCACCGACCGTACCGACGTCTATGTCTCCGCCGCCTATCAGGATATTCCCGAGGGAACAGAGGTTGACAAATGGACTACAATTACAGTAGAATTTACGACTGGCGGCGCGTCCGACTGACGCGCTGCCCAAGGAGTGTATTCCGTTATGAAACTGAAAGAATTGCTCGCTCCGCTCGACGTGCGCGAACTGCACGCCGACCCGGAGCTGGACATCACCGGGATCAGCTATGACTCCCGCACCACGCAGCCCGGCGAGCTGTTTGTCGCCGTGACCGGCTTCGCCGCCGACGGGCACAAATTCATCCCCAAGGCCGTGGAGCGCGGCGCAGCCGCGATCCTCTGCGAGCGGGCGCCGGAGGCGGACGTTCCGTATGTTGTGGCCGGCTCGACGCGGCGGGCGCTCGCACTCGTGTCGGCGGCGTGGTTCGGCCATCCGGCAGATCACATGACGATGATCGGCGTCACCGGCACGAACGGCAAGACAACCTCGACCTATCTGCTCAAGCACATTCTCGAGCAGACCCTCGGCGCGAAGGTCGGCCTCGTCGGCACGATCCAGAACATGATCGGCGATGAGGTTTTGGAGACCGAGCGCACCACGCCGGAGAGCTTCGAGCTGCAAAAGCTCTTTGCCGAGATGTACGCCGCGGGCTGTACGCACGTCATCATGGAGGTCTCGTCCCACGCGCTCACGCTCGACCGCGTCGCGGGCGTCCACTTCGCCGTCGGCTTTTTCACGAACCTCACCGAGGATCACCTCGACTTCCATAAGGACATGGAGGACTATTGCGACGCGAAGGGCAAACTCTTTGGCATCTGCGATACCGGCTGCGTCAACGCGGACGACGCATGGATGCCGCGTCTCATCAAGAACGCAACGTGCCGCCTGATGTGCTATTCGACGAAATCTGCCGCCGACCTTACGGCGGAGCACATCGCGCTCCACAGCGACGGCGTGGAATTCGACGCGGCCTCGGGCGGTGAGCGGGCGCACGTCCGCCTCGGCATCCCCGGCGCATTCACGGTCTATAACGCCCTTGGCGTCATCCAGGCCGCGCAGGCCCTCGGCCTCCCGCTCGAAAAGATCGCCGCCGCGCTCTCTACGGCGCAGGGCGTCAAGGGCCGCGCCGAGGTCGTGCCCACACCCGGAAAGGACTATACTGTCCTCATCGACTATTCACACACGCCGGACAGCCTCGAGAACATTTTGAAGACCGTGCGCGGCTTCTGCCGCGGGCACGTCATCGCCGTCTTTGGCTGCGGCGGCGACCGCGACCCCTTCAAGCGCCCCATCATGGGCGGTATTGCCGCCCGACTCGCCGATGTGGCCGTCGTCACCTCGGATAATCCCCGCACCGAAGATCCCAACGAGATCATCCGCCAGATCGTGGCGGGCATGGACGGCGCGAAGACGCCGCCCACCGTCATCGAAAACCGGCCAAAGGCCATCGAATGGGCCATGGACCATGCCGAACCGGGCGACGTCATCGTCCTCTGCGGCAAGGGCCATGAGACGTATCAGGAGATCGGCCACGAAAAGAGACACCTGGACGAACGTGAAGTTGTTGCATCGTATTTGGAGAGAACGCTATGAAAGAATTGACCCTCAAGCAGATCGCAGACTGGTGCGGCGGCAAGGTCAGCGCCCGGTTTGAACATCTCCGCGTCAGCAGAATGCAGTCCGATTCCCGCAAAGTCCGCTCCGGAGACCTGTTCGTTGCGCTCAAGGGCGCGAAGGCGGACGGGCACGATTTCGCCGAGACGGCCATCAACCACGGCGCGGTCGCCGCGCTGGTCAGCCGCCCCATCTCGGAGAAGCTGCCCTCCATCGAGGTCGAAGATACGCTCCGCGCCTACGGCGAGATCGCCGCGGGCTACCGAAAGCTGACCGGCGTGAAGGTCGTCGGCATCACCGGCTCCGTCGGCAAGACGACCACGAAGGAAATGACCGCCAGCATCCTCGAGGCGGTCTACCACACCGCAAAAACCGAGGGCAACCACAACAATAACCTCGGCCTGCCGATGACGATCATGGACATGCCGGAGAATACCGAGGTTGCCGTGCTGGAAATGGGCATGAACCACTCCGGCGAGATGGAATACCTCTCCGACATTGCCCGGCCGGACCTTGCCATCATCACCAACATCGGCACCATGCACATCGAGCACCTCGGCACGCGCGAGGGCATCCTGCAAGCCAAGCTCGAGATCATGCGCGGCATGCCGGATGACGGTGCGGGCGTCTTCAACGGGGACGAGCCGCTGCTCTGGAATATCCGCGCCATCGGCAAGCATAAGAAATACTACTACGGCATCGAGAACCACGCCTGTGACGTGACGGCGACCGACATTGTCGAGCTGGACGACGGCGTCCGCTTCGTGGTACACGGCTTCGGCCAGCAGTTCGAGCTGTTTGTGCCCATGCTGGGCCGCCATGCGGTCTATAACGCCCTCGCGGCGACGACCGTGGGCCTGCTCCTCGGCGTGAAGCCGGAGCAGATCCAGGCGCGCTTTTCCTCGTTCCATAACACCGGCATGCGCCAGAAGATCTACGTGAAAAACGGCGTCACCATCATTGAGGACTGCTATAACGCCGGCCCGGAGTCCACCGAGGCTGCGCTTGACGTCCTCGCCGGCATCAAGACCGACGGCCGCCGCATCGCCGTCCTCGGCGACATGCTCGAGCTTGGCAACCGCTCGGCTGCGGAGCATTACCGCATCGGCCGTCTGGCCGTCGGCAAGGCCGATCTGCTGCTCACCTACGGCGAACATTCCGTCCGTACACTGACCGGCGCGATCACCGGCGGCATGAACCCCAAGAACACCGACCATTTCGACACCCACGAGGACATGGCCCACATGCTGAAGATGCGCGTGAGCGAGGGTGACGTCGTGCTCTTCAAGGGCAGCCGCGGGATGCGGATGGAAAAAGTGCTTCAGCTATTCCTGGACGATAAAAAGTAACCGATAGTAACCGATATAGAAAGGGTTCTTTCCCATGCAAATTGCTGTTGTCGCGCTCTGCACGTTCGTGCTTGCGCTTGTCTTTGGCAGACTTCTCATTCCTGCGCTCCGCGCGCTCAAGGCCGGGCAGTCCATCCGCGAGATCGGCCCGAGCTGGCATAACTCCAAGGCCGGGACGCCCACGATGGGCGGCATCATGTTCATCGCGGCGGCGATCCTCTGCGTCGTGGCCGCGGGCTGGCGCAGTATGCTGGCCGGCTACCGGACGCATCTCTATGTGCTGGCCTTCGCGCTCGTGTTCGGCCTGATCGGCTTCATCGACGACTTTGTCAAGGTGAAGTTCAAGCGCAACCTCGGCCTCACGGCGCTGCAAAAGCTGGTGCTCCAGCTGGCGGCGGCGGGCGCGTATCTGGCGCTCCTGCGCTACAACGGCGACCTGACGTGCGACCTCTACATTCCGTTCTGGAACGTGACGTTCGACATTCCGTGGCTCGTCTATCTGATCTTCGCGATGTTCGTCATCGTGGGCTGCGTCAACGCGGTCAACCTGACCGACGGTGTCGACGGCCTTTCGTCCAGTGTCACTATCCCGGTCATGGCCTTCTTCGCGGTCTGCGCGTGGCTCTGGGGCAAGACGACGCTCGCGCTGCTCCCGGCGGCGCTCGTCGGCGGGCTTGCGGCCTTCCTCGTCTACAACCATCATCCGGCCAAGGTCTTCATGGGAGACACCGGCTCGCTCTTCCTCGGCGCGGCGGTCTGCGGGCTTGCGTTTGCGTTGGATATGCCGCTCGTGCTCATTCTGGTCGGCTTCGTGTACATCTGCGAGACGCTGTCCGTCATTTTACAGGTGACGTATTTCAAGCTGACGCACGGCAAGCGCATCTTCAAAATGACCCCGATCCATCATCACTTCGAGCTTTGCGGCTGGAGCGAGAACAAGATCGTCGCGGTCTTCGCGTCCATCACCGTTGTGCTCTGCGCCCTCGCGTTTTTGGGCGTGATGGGCCGCTATTGATCGAAAACAGGAACACCTCGGAAGGAGGGAGCCACTATGGCATCGAACCCCGGCATCACCGTATTTGAACAGCAGAACGAGCGGCTCCCGCAGCCGAAAAAGCCGAAGGAGAAGGTTCTGCTCGACGAGCGCGGCCTGCTCGATCTGCCGTTCCTCGCGCTGACGGTGCTGCTCGTCATCATCGGCGTCATCATGATGTTCTCGGCGAGCTATGCCCGCGCCTATCAGGAGACGGGCAAATCGACCTATTATTTCGCCCGGCAGGCGGTTTTTGCCGTGCTTGGCATCGCGGGCATGCTCTTCGTCTCGCGGCTGAACTATCAGATGTGGCGCTTCGCGTCGTTCATCGTGCTCGGCGTCTCGGTCTTCTTCCTGCTGCTCGTGCCGTTCATCGGCGAGGCGTCGCACGGCGCCAAGCGCTGGATTACCGTCGCGGGCATCCGCTTCCAGCCGTCAGAGCTGGCGAAGGTGGCCATTGTCATGTCCTTCGCGTCGCTCATGTCGATCTACCGCGAGAAGATGCAGACGTTCAAATATGGCATCCTGCCCTTCGCGCTCATCCTCGTGGTGATCTGCGGCCTTGTCGCGCTCGAGCGGCATTTTTCCTGCATCCTCATCATGCTTGCGCTCGGCGCGGTCATGATGTTCCTCGGCGGCGTGCGCCTGCGCTGGTTCATCATCGGCGGTGTGGCTGTCGCGGCGTTCGCCGCAATCTATCTTGCGCGCATGGGCTACGCGGGCGACCGCGTCACCGCCTGGCGCGACCCGGCGTCCGACCCGACCGATACCGGCTATCAGATCCTGCAATCGCTCTACGCCATCGGCTCCGGCGGCCTGATGGGTCTGGGACTCGGCAAGGGGCGGCAGAAATATCTGTATCTGCCGGAGGAGCACAACGACTACATTTTCCCCATCGTCTGCGAGGAGCTGGGCTTCATCGGCGCGATGGTGGTGATTTTGCTGTTCGTGCTGCTGATCCTGCGCGGCTATTGGATCGCAATGCACGCGCGTGACCGCTTCGGCGCACTGATGACGGCGGGGCTTACAACGCACCTTGCCCTGCAGGTGTTCCTGAACATCGGTGTCGTGACGAACTTCCTGCCCGCGACGGGCATTTCGCTCCCGTTCTTCTCCTACGGCGGGACAGCGCTTCTCATTCAGCTCTTTGAAATGGGACTGATTTTGGCCGTTTCGAGACAGAACGACAACAAATTGCTGTAAGGTGATGCTATGAAAGTCATCTTTACCTGCGGCGGTACGGGCGGGCATATCTATCCGGCCATCGCCGTCGCCAAGCTCCTACAGGAGCGGCACCCCGACTGTGAGATCCTCTTCATCGGCGCGGAGGACGGCATGGAAAACCGCATCGTCCCGCGCGAGGGCTTTCGGCTCGAGACGCTGAAAATTTCAAACTACCAGCGCAGCTTCACGCCAAAGGCCATCTGGCACAACGTGACGACGCTGCTGCACATGTCCGGCTCGATGCGCAAGGCCAAGGCCATCATCCGCGCGTTCGGCCCGGATGTCATCGTCGGCACGGGCGGCTATGCGAGCTTCCCTGCGCTGAAGATGGGTGGCAGGCTCCGCATCCCGACGGCGGTGCATGAGTCGAACGCCGTGCCGGGGCTGACGACGCGGATGGTCGAAAAGAATGTCACGCGCATCATGGTCTCCTTCCCAGAGAGCCGGGGGCAGTATTCCGACCCGGACAGTGTCGTCGTCACGGGGACGCCGGTGCGCGAGAGCTTCCTCTATACGAACCGCGCGGAGGCGCGGGCAGCGCTCGGACTCGGGGACGAGCCGCTGATCGTCTCCTGCTGGGGGAGCCTCGGCGCGCGGGAGATGAATAAGAAGATCGCGCGCTTCATGAAGCGCGAACAGGACGACGGCACGCCCTACCGCCACATCCACGCGACCGGCTCGTTCGGCTGGCGCTGGATGCCGGAGTATGTAAAGGAACAGGGTGTCGACCTGAAGAGCCACCCGCGGCTCGACATGCGGGAATATATCTATGATATGCCGCAGGTGATGGCGGCGGCCGACCTCATCATCTGCCGCGCGGGCGCGGCGACGATTGCCGAGGTCTGCGCGTCGGCCACGCCGTGCATCATGGTGCCGTCGCCGAATGTGACGGACAATCATCAGGAAAAGAACGCGCGCGTGCTCGAAAAGAACGGCGCCGCCGTGGTCATTCGGGAAAACGAATGTGACGGCGACAGCCTCTACGAGGCCGCAAAACAGCTGCTCTCCGACCGCGAACGCTGCCGTGCCATGGGTTCGGCGGCGGCCAATCTGGCCGTCGTGGACGCGGCGGAACGCATCTATCAGACTGCACTCGAACTCTCCAGACACTGACACGCGGCCCGGAACCTCCGCATAGGATGGGGAAACCATCCGGATTGTGGAGGGAAGAGCATGGAATATTTTCAGATCAGGGGTGCGGGGCCGCTCCGGGGTGAGACGGCGGTGAGCGGCGCGAAGAACGCGGCGCTGCCCATTCTGGCCGCCACGGTTCTCTGCCGGGGTCCCTGCGTGCTGTATAACTGCCCCGAGATCGCCGACGTGGAGACGACGCTTGCCATCCTCCGCGCGCTCGGCGCGAAGGCAGAGCGGTGCGGCGCGGCGGTGGTCGTGGACGCGGCGGGGCTGACGGAGACGACCGTGCCCGCTGCGCTTGCCGCTCGGATGCGGTGCTGTTCGCCGGTGCGCTGCTGTCTGTTGGGGGCTCCGTAAAAATCCCGCTGCCGGGCGGCTGTCCGCTCGGCGAACGGCCGATCAATTACCACCTATGGGCATTTGAACAGCTCGGCGCAAAATGTTTGGCATCTGATGGGTATTATGAGATTTTCTGGGAGAGGCCGCGCGGTACGGTGCTGGAGTTCCCGCACGGCAGTGTGGGTGCGACGGAAAACGCCATCCTCGCCGCGCTGCGCTGCCCCGGAGAAACAGTGCTGAAAAATGCTGCAAAAGAGCCTGAAATCACCGATCTGGTGAACTTTCTGCGCAGCGCCGGGGCGGAAATTTTCGGTGCGGGAACCTCAGAACTCCATATTCGGGGGGATCAGCCCCTGCATGGCACAACATATAGTATCCAGCCCGACCGCATCGAGACGGCGACGTTTTTATGCGCGGCGGCGTGCTGCGGCGGGGAAGTGCTGCTCCGGCGGACAGATGCCCGCATGCTCCAGAGCGTTACGGCGCTGCTGCGGCAGACCGGATGCGAACTTTTGGAAGAACAAGATGCCGTTTTGGTTCGAAAAACCGGAAAAACGGGGATAATATCTGATGTAAAAACGGCAGCCTATCCCGGCTTTCCGACGGACTGTCAGGCCATTCTGATGGCGGCGCTGCTCCGGGCCGAGGGTGAGAGCCGGATTGAGGAGACGGTCTTTGAAGACCGGTTCCACCATGTGCCGGAGCTGCAAAAGCTCGGCGCAAAGTTGGAAATTCGCCATAATACAGTACATATTTCCGGGGTACGCACGCTTTCTGGTGCAAAATTGACCGCACGCGACCTGCGCGGCGGCGCGGCGCTGGTGCTGGCGGCGATGCAGGCCGAGGGAGAGAGCCGCGTAGAAGGATTGACACATATCGACCGGGGCTATGAGCGCTTCGCGGAGAAGCTCCGTGCGCTTGGCGCAAACATCGAGAGATGCTTTGACGGATAATACCGGGTAAAATAGGAAAAACTCGAACGAATCTCCGCCGGATAAAACCGGCGGTAAAGGGGAAACATCATCATGGCAGGAAGAAAAAAACAGGCAAAGAACCGGCGGCCATCCAGCGGCGTGGCCGTGCGGCTGATCATCATGCTGGCCGTTGTTGCGGCGATCGTCTTCGGCGTGGCCATCTTCTTCAAGGTGACGACGATCGAGGTGCAGGGCAACACGCTCTACTCGGCGGAGGACGTGATCGCTGCGTCCGGCATTGAGCCGGGCGACAACCTGCTGCTGGTGAACAAGGCCACGACGGCGGGCAACATCCTCGCGGCGCTGCCGTATGTGGAAGAGGTGCGTGGGATCGTGCGCTCGCTGCCCGACACGGTGGTCATCCAGATCCAGGAGAGCGAGGCGAGCTTCGCTGTACAGACCGACGTGAACACTACGTGGCTTGTCAACAGCCGGGGCAAAGCATTGGAGAAGGTGGAAGGCGAACTGCCGGAGGGACAGCCGCAGATCCTCGGCGTGAGCGTGAAGGCCCCGGCGGCGGGGATGACAGTCACGGCGGTGGAGCAGAGCCGGCTCGACGCGGCGCTTGCGGTGCTGTCCGGGCTGGACGGCACGGGCATTTTGGAGCATGTGGCGTCCATCAACGTGGAAAAGGACTATGATATCATCGTGCAGTATGACGACCGGTACACGATCCGGCTCGGCGGCACGGACGATCTGGCATATAAAATTCAATATCTGACGAGCATCCTCGCGGAGCTGAGCGATTTTCAGGCGGGAACCATCGATCTGACCGACGCGGCGAACAAAAAAGCAACCTTCCAGCCCGCAGGGTAAGGATGGATGCGGAGAAAAATGACGATTTTTCCAGATTTCTATTGACCGCAGAGATATTTCAGTATAAAATAGAGTGAAAACCGTTTATCAGGACAGTTAGAACGCCGAGATTCGGGCGGTTCATACATAGGAGGAAGTCAAATGGCAGATTTTCAGGAAAAGGTAGTTAATATCAAGGTCATCGGCGTCGGCGGCGCGGGCAACAACGTCATCAACCGCATGATCAGCAGCGGCGTCGGCGGCGTGGAGTTCATCGCGGTCAACACCGATAAGCAGGATCTCAACAAGTCCAAGTGTGAAAATAAAATCCAGATCGGCGAAAAGCTGACCGGCGGCATGGGCGCAGGCTCCAAGCCCGAGATCGGCCAGAAATCCGCCGAGGAATCCAAGAACGTCATCTCCCAGGCTCTCGACGGGACCGATATGGTGTTCATCACCGCCGGTATGGGCGGCGGCACGGGCACCGGCGCGGCGCCGATCATTGCGCAGATCGCGCATGACAAGGGCATTCTGACCGTCGGCGTTGTGACGAAGCCGTTCAAATTTGAGGGTGCGAACCGGATGCGTCAGGCCGAGATGGGCATTGCGAATCTGACCGACAAGGTCGACTCGCTGATCATCATTCCGAATGACCGGCTGAAATTTGTCACCGACCAGAAGATCACGTTCGCCAACGCATTCGGCATCGCGGACGATGTGCTGAAGCAGGCGGTCAGCTCGATCTCCGAACTCGTCGGCTACAGCGAGCACGTGATCATCAACCTCGACTTTGCGGACGTATCCGCGATCATGAAGGATGCGGGCCACGCGCACATGGGCGTCGGCACTGCGGCAGGTCGCGACAAGGCCGAGCAGGCAGCGATGGCCGCCGTTTCCAGCCCGCTGCTGGAGACGTCGATCAACGGCGCGACGGGCGTGCTGATCAACGTGGCAGGCTCTTCCGAGCTGGCCCTCGACGACGTTGAGACTGCGGCGAACATCGTCATGGAAGCGGCAAACCCCGAGGCGAACATCATCTTCGGCGCGGCATTCGACGACAATCTCGAGGACGAGATGCGCGTCACGGTCATCGCCACCGGCTTTGACGACAAGCAGAGACAGCAGCCGACCAACAAGCTCGGCGCGTATACCTCCGCGACGAGCGAGAAGGCCAAGGCGCAGGTTGCTGAGGATATTGACGATATTGACGAGATCTTCAAGATCTTCAATAAGGACTGAGAAATGAGACAGCCGCCCGGAAGGGCGGCTGTTTTTTCAATTTCAGGGAAAGAGCGGACGGCGTTTTCTTTTTGGAGCGCCAAAAGGATTTGCGCCCCCATTCTTTTCTTTCTGGCAGAAAAAGAAAAGAATAGGTTCAAAAAAGCGTTCCTTTGGGTGCGGAGGAACGCGGAAGAAGCGGGCGGACAGAGTCGTCCGCCCCTACGGGTGCAGTGGGAGATCGGAGAAGCGGGCGGACAGGGTCGTCCGCCCCTACGGGTGCGGAGGAAACCGGAAGAAGCGGGCGGACAGAGTCGTC
>USDP01000027.1 GCA_900553545.1 uncultured Eubacteriales bacterium
AGGAGCGCGGCCATGCCGGATGCTTTCAGTTCCTCCGCCGTCTTGGACGTGATCCCTTCTGCCGCCGCGTTCGCGCCGTCGCCGTTCAGGCCCTCCGCCGCCAGATAATAGCAGTTTTCCGCAGTGATCAGCCCTGTCGCTTCGCCGCTGTAACTCTTTGCGGAGCTGCTGCCAATCACGCCGCCGACCGTAATGTCAGTCGTCGCCGCATCCGCATTTGTGATTGTACCAGCATTGTAGCAGTTCATGACTACATTGCCTTTATTGCTTGTGGATCCGGGATCGCCGACGATGCCGCCGACGCCCTTCGCATTGGAATCTTTGTACGGAGTCGTCGGCGCGTTGCACAGAATGCTGCCCGTATTGTAGCAGTCTGTCACACTGGCGTTCACCGCAGAAATGCTGCCTACAATGCCGCCCGAGGCATAAATACCTGTGATACTGCCGCTGTTGAAGCACTTTGTCATCGTGCCGCCGAAGCTACCGACAATACCTGCCGTACGCTTGAGCGTGCTGGTGACCGTGCCGGTGTTGCCGCAGAGTTCCACCGTGCTGCTGCTCAGCGAGCCCGCAATGCCGCCAACCGAATAGTTATAACTGCCCGGCTTGCCAGTCGAAATGATTTCACCGCTGTTGATACATCTGCTGATTACCGTCGTACCTGTTCCAGTGGCAAGGATACCGCCGACATAGTCGCCCGCACCGGAGATCTTCCCCTCATTGGTGCAGCCCGTAATTGTGCTGCCCGCACCTGCGGATGCCACAATGCCTGCCGCATAGCCTTTTTGGCTTGCGTCCACAGTTGCAAGATTCGTGCAGTTTTCCAGCGTGACCGGGCTACCATATGCAACGATGCCAGCCGCATAACCAGAGGACGACGATGTCGTGACGCTGCCCGCCACGGTCAGGTTCTGGATCGTGCCGCCCTTGACATAGCCGAACAGCGCCTGATACTGTGCGCTGTTGTCAATTTTCAGTCCGGAGATCGTATGTCCGTCGCCATCAAAAACACCGCCAAAAGCGACATAATCGCTATATGTATTGGTCATTTTTCCGATTGGCGTCCAGGCTTCGTTGCCCAGGTCGATATTCGCCGTGAGCTTCGCGCAGAGCGTGGATGTGCTCTTTTTCGTAGAGCCGTTTACCTCGTCGCGGAAATCGACCAGATCCTGCGCCGTCGCGATCAGGTACGGATCTTCCGCCGTCCCGCTGCCGCTTGCCGGTGCTGCCAACGCCGCCGTGGGCAGCAGCCCCAGCAGCATCACCAGCACAAGAAGCAGCGATAACATTCGTTTCTTCATCTTGGGTGTTTCCTCCTTATTCTCACCGGAGCATCGCTCCGCAAGTTACATGGACGCAAAAAAGCCGCCAATTCCGGCCCGAACCGGCGCACTTTGTCCCTACGGAACCTCTGACCAAAGCAGAGCTCCCCAGAGTGAATCTGAAAACTGAAAATGTGACCGACAGCGAGGAATTTTCGTGTTGGGCAAGCCATTTTTCCGCAGGAATACTTTGTGTATTGCAAGGGAAAATGGTGCAGCGCAGCGCGAAAAGGCCCGCTGTCCGGGCGTGTTGGCAGTTTTCAGATGCACTCTATAAACAAAATGCGCCGATTTCAGGATCTGAAATCAGCGGCAAAGCTCCGGCAGGGCAGACTTGTCCCTGTCGGGCGCAGCCGGGAAATCGCTCGCCGCTGCACATACACTCACAGCAAAAACGCTGCGGTAATACAGGTCTTCTGACTTGCGTTGGGGAGCGAGCTTCGCTCCTGCGTCCACATCCTGCCTTCTCACAGGTCTTCCCTGCAATGGCGGACTTTCGCCCCGGCGGTCTGATGACCGCTTCGGTGTGGCCTCACGCGCACAGCACCGTTTCGTGTCGGCATAATGCCTGCTTCCTTGCCTATCCTGCCCAAATGGGCTTTGCGGAATCGGCATGTATTACGGTATCTATTTTGTTGTACAAGGAAACTCATCTGGAGATATGATCTCCAGATGAAAAGGGCCAGCCCTTTTCGACGGTTTCCGTATTGTCCTTATCATACCCGAACGGAGGTCATTTTGCAAGCTGTTTTTTGTGCGCGGCCTGCATTTGCCTGCAAAAAAGGAACGGCCCGTGGGCCGTTCCTTTTTTTGGTTATTCGCTGAGCAGAATGAATTCGACCTTGCGGTCAGGGGCATACGCCTCACTGAGGACGAACAGCTTCAGCGCACAGCCCGTGAGATCCAATCCCTTCGGGACTGTGCAGTAGATCTCCTCGCCCTTCTTGTCCGTCTCGCCTTGCAGCACCGCGATCATCATGCCCCAGCGGTACACACCGACGAGGACCTTCTGCTTCTCCGTGATCGGCGCGGGCTTCTCCGGTTCCGTCGGTTCAGGGCCTGTCCCCGTACCCGGATCCGGCGCCGGCGTCGGCCGTGGCTTGATCGTCAGTGTGCCGCCCGTCTTCGGTTCGTTCGGTTTCGGTTCTTCCACCTTCGCCACGTACACCGGCTTCTTCCACTGGGCGTAGAGCACCAGCGGCGTAGTGCGGCCCGAAAGGTCAATGTCTGCACCCGGCGCATAGGATGTTCCGGTTCCGTCTGGCTCCGTGTTCCAGCTCAACAGCTGTGAACCGCCCGCAGCCGACAGCCGGTACGCTCCGTCGCTGACCCGAATCCGCGTCCCCCGTTCATCAAAGGTCTTGCCGTCGCTTGTCAGGTCGTTGCTTACCAGCAGGAGTTGCGCATCGGGCCGGATTGTGACCGCGTAGAACTTCGTACCGTCCGGTTCCGTTACCTGCTCGCCGGGTAAATACTGGCGAACAGTTCCCGTTTTGTCGTCCTGATTCTTCCAGTAAGCCAGAACTTTGTTAATTGCATCGAGATAGGTAACCGTCGGCGCAATTACAGTCTGGCTGTTGTCACGGAAAAGATATCGTTCATAATCCGGCGTTTCCAGCACTGCGTCCACCGTATTGAATCCGACGAAGTGCTCATACTTCACTTCGACCCATTCTAGTGTAATCGTGCCACCGTTAATTTTTCCCGTCTCACTATCGTAACTGTATTTTCCACCATGCCCAACATGCATATGACCGTTCCAGTGGAAGAGTGTTTCAACATCTGGGACGATGCCGTATTCCGTCTCCAACACCAATGTTGCTTTTCCATCCGCCGTTGTGCCGCCGCCACCATCGATCGTAACAGTAATAATAATCGGTTCAATTTTTAAGCTGGAAGTGTTAGTATACCCTTCGGTTAACTCTATATTGCTCCCATCGTACAGGTTATACGCTCCCGTCCCCAAAAGCTCTGTACCGGAGGCCAGCGCCGTGGCGCCCGCGCCGCCGGTCAGCATGAGGTGTGCCGCCAGTTCGATCCGCTTCGCTGAGATTGCGTTCTGCCCGATGCCCGCTGTAACTACCAGAGAGCTATGGCGGTTCTCCTCACAGTGTTGCTTGAAACGCAGTTCTCCTGCGCAGTACAGCGCTGTTCCATTGTCGCCGCCCGTGATGGAGTTATCGCCGTACAGATCGACAATCAAATTTTTCGTCGGTATCTGGATTTCACCGCCATGATAACCGTTCAACGTCAAAATGACAGTACCATACAAGTCACTTTGCAAATTCCAAGTAGTTCCATGAAAATTCATCCGATCTTCCGAGAATTGATACGTACTCCCATCAATCACGGCTTTTCCAACAAATTGATACTCTGGATAAATCCGCAGCTTCATTGTGCCCGCCGGAACGTACACCTGCCAGCCGTCTACCGTCTGCTCTGGCTGCAAGAAATCATTGTTGTTATTCGTTTCATATGAAACCCGCCACCCTGACAGGCGGTAATTCGCGTCGCCGGCTAATTGTGGAAGTGTATAGATCCTACCAACGGTTGTAAATCCATAGAATTCGTCATCGAGATAGACCGCGGTCTTTCCCTCCGGTGTCCACTGGGCATAGAGCGTCACCCAGCCTTTATCCGTGCCGGGAACCAGATCTTTCCCATTCAGATACTTTCCGTCATCCTCCGAGGCCAGGGTCCAACCGAGAAAGCTCCGTCCATTCAGGCTCGGAAGCGCGTACCAGGTTATCCCCATTTCACCGGTATTGGCATCTTCCAGCGGTTTCATCATAAAGCGATTGCTGTCCGTCCAATCCAACATTCCGTTGTTGGAGAACAGGATGCCGCGTGTGCTCTGGGGCGAAATCGGCTGGAACTCTGCCTTGGCAGGCAGCGCGGGATAGCCCACACCGGGGATGCAATCCAGATGATAATAATCTACTCCGTCTTCTGTTGGATAGCTTCCTAACCAGTAGAGATACTGCCCTTCACCCTCGGTGGAGGGCAGTGCGGGCGGCATCCAGCCGTCCGCACTCGCGTCGACTCTCGCATACTCCGCGTGATCTTCCGTGTAGAAGATCGCTATAGGCTCCTCATCCGGCCCCTCGGCCTGTACCGCCGGTTCCCCGGTCTGTGCCACCGGCTGCTCCGCCGTGAGCACGGCTGCCGGTTCGCCCAGCTCCGCCGCCCCCGCCGGGAGCACCAGACTCAGCAGCATCAGAATCGCAAGATTCAGGCTGATGAGCCCCGCTTCCTCATCATGTTCATCTTTTCCATCCTCCTATTTCTGTTTTTGTATCTCCGTTTTATCCTGCAAAGCCGTCCTCTGTCCCTCCAGCATGGCCCATGCGAGGAACAGATAGGACGCGCTGATACACGTGGAAATGCCGAAAAACGCCTGAATGCAGTAGCCGAAGACGGCGCTCCCGCAAATGAGCGTCTCCGCCTCGTCCGCCCGCCGCACGAACCGCACCGCCGACACGCCAAGCGCCCCCAGCCAGCAGAGCAGCGCGAACACGCCCTGATCGGCCCAGATGTTGAGGTATTCGTTGTGCGCCGCGTCGATCGTCGCGCGCAGGATGCAGTTCGCGTCCGCGTCATACCGTTCGAAATACGCGCTGACCTGATGCGCGAGCGTATCAGGCCCGCCGCCGAACCACGGGCGCGCGCAGATCGCCTCCCAGACGTTTTTCCAGATGTAGATGCGGCCGGAGCCGAACGTGGGGTCGGCCTCGCCATGCAGCAGCGCGTGCGCCTCGCCGAACATCCCCGGAAGCCCCGGCAGCAGCCAGACGCCGAGCAGCGCCAGCAGGATCAACCCGCCCACGGCAAACGCCGCGCTCTTCCGCGCGCGCCCTTTCGGCAGCGCAAGCGGGAGCGTGAGCAGGATGCTCCCCGCGAGGCCCGCCAGCCCGGCGGAGACATTCATCCACACCGCGACCGCCAGGCCCAGTGCCGCCGGAACGAGCAGATGCCAGCGCCGCAGCCGCCATGCGCCGAACAGCAGCGCAGGGATCGCCGTGCAGAGGATCGCGGCGGCAAAGCCCGCGTTGCCCGCGGTGGCGAGGTATTCGCCGGAATACGCCTTGCCCGCGTCGTAATAGGTCAGCCCGGCGGGATAGAGCCCGAACGGGTTCTTCCCAAGGAGCTGCAAAACGGCGACGGCACAGAACAGCGTGATCGCCGCGCCGAGCACATCCAGCATCCATGCTGCCGGACGCGCAAAGCGCCGCACCAGGCAAAAACTCAGCACATAGAGCGCAATCGTGAGCAGCCCCTCGTGCCGCGCGCCGCCGAGCCATGTTTCCTCCCGCCACGGCGAGAGCAGACAGGCGATCAGCGAACAGAGCAGATACCCCAGCAGCAGCCACTCCGCAAGGCTGGGCCGCGCGAAGGACGCCGTCCTTCGAATGAGGGCCAGCTCCAGCCAGAGCAGCACGGACAACGCGCAGTATCCGCCCGTCAGCCAGAGGAACAGGCGGTATTTCGCCTCCGCGATCTGTGCGTAGCCGCTGGTTCCGGGCCAGAGCAGAAACACGGTGAGCATCAGGCAGAGATAGAGGCTCGTCAGCCGTGTGAACGCGTTCTTCTGCATGCTTGTCTCCTTGGGAACCTCTGAATCAATCGTCCGCGACTGTGAGCGGATCTTTTCCGCCCACTCTTTGGTATCAAAAACGGGAAATACATACAGTATTCCTCCGTTTTTGATATCTCGATTGGACGAAAAATCTCTCGCGCACAGTTCTTGCCGATTGAATCAGAGCTTTCCTTACATTTCATGATTTGGATGCGCTGGATGATTTTCTCTTCTTCGGTTTATTATAGCAGTTTTTCCAGTCCATGTCGATAGCCATTCCGCGCTTCCCTGTAATATTTTCCCGCTCCTGCCCGTCAAACGGATACCGGCGCAAAACGCCCCCGGCCTGTTGGCCGGGGGCGTTTGTGGTTCAGTTGAAGCTGCCGAGCTGCTTGCCCGAGAGCACGTGGAAATGGATGTGGTGGACGGTCTGCCCGGCGAGTTCGCCGACATTCGTCACCACGCGGTATCCATCTGCGAAGCCCTGCTCCTTCGCGATCTTCGCGATGACCGCGTAGATGTGGCCGATGACGGCGGCGTTTTCCTCCGTCGCCTCGGCGGCAGAGGCGAAATGCTGCTTCGGCACGACGAGGAAGTGTGTCGGCGCGAGCGGCGCAATGTCGAGGAACGCCAGACACTGGTCGTCCTCATAGACCTTGGTTGTTGGGATCTCGCCGTGGATGATCTTGCAGAACAGGCAATCAGACATGTTCGTTCCTCCTTACTCCTTCACATTCGCCGCGACGAAATCGTCCACGGCTGCCAGCGCATCGTCGACCTTCAGCACATCCGTGCCGCCGCCCATGGCGCTGTCCGGCTTGCCGCCGCCCTTGCCGCCGACAATCGGGGCAATGCTGCGGATGATATCGCCGGCCTTGATACCGTGCGCGATGGCATTCTTGCCGCACACGGCCAGCAGCGTCACCTTCTCGCCGTTCACCGTGCTCAGCACCGCGACGGTGTCGGGGTTGCGGTCGCGCAGGAAGTCGCCCAGCTTGCGCAGGTCGTTCGCCTCCATGTTCTCGCGGCTCACGGTCACGACCTTCAGGCCGCTCACACTCTTGCCCGAGAACAGCATGCTGTCCACATCGCTGGAGAACATCCGATCCTTCAGCTTTTCGATGGCCTGATGCAGCTCCTTGATCTCGCGCATGCTGCTCTCGGCCTTGGCCAGCAGCTCGCCCGGCGTCGTCTTGAGGACCTCCGCCGCGCGCACCAGCCGCGCGTTCATCTCGTCCACCTGGTCGAGGAACGCCTGACCGGTGACCGCCTCGATGCGGCGCACGCCGGAGGCGACAGACGTCTCGCTCGTGATGCGGAACGGGCCGATCTTCGCCGTGTTGTCCACGTGCGTGCCGCCGCAAAGCTCAACCGACCAGCCGCCCATGTTGACCACGCGGACGACGTCGCCGTATTTTTCGCCGAACAGCGCAATCGCGCCGGCCTTCTTTGCCTCTTCAATCGGCATCTCGCGGACGTCGACATCGAGGCCCGCGAGGATCTGCTCGCTGACGAGACGGCCCACCTCGCGCAGCTCCTCTGCCGTCACGGCGGAGAAATGCGTGAAGTCATAGCGCAGCCGGTCTTCCTCGACGAGCGAGCCGGCCTGATGCGCATGGTCGCCCAGCACCGTCCGCAGCGCCTGATCGAGCAGGTGCGTCGCGGAGTGCGCGCGCATGATGGCGCGGCGGCGCGTCTCATCGACCCGCGCCTCGACCGTGTCGCCCACGGCGAAGCTGCCGCGCGTGACCTTGCCGTAGTGCATGAACTTGCCGCCCTTGTTCTTCTGGACATCGAGCACGGTGAACTCCGCCTCCAGCGTGCAGATCACGCCGTGGTCGGCCGTCTGGCCGCCCATCTCGGCGTAGAACGGCGTCTGATTGAGCACGAGGATCGCATCCGTGCCTTCCGTCACGGCGTCGCGCAGCTCGTCCTCGGCCACGATGGCCACGATCTTGCCCTCGTCCACAAACCGGTCATAGCCGGTGAACCTGCTCGCCGGGATCTCCTTGCCGAACTCGACGCCGGCCCAGCCGAGATCGCCGAGGGCCTTTCTGGCTTCGCGTGCACGGGCCTTCTGCTCCTGCATCAGCTGGCGGAACGCCTCGTCGTCGACGCTCATGCCCTCTTCCGCGACCATCTCGTTCGTCAGGTCAATCGGGAAGCCATAGGTGTCGTACAGCTTGAATGCATCCGCGCCGGAGAAGACCGTCTCGCCCTTGGCCTTGTGTCCGGCCAGCATATCGGCGAAGATCTTCATGCCGCCGTCGATGGTCTTGGCGAAGTTCTCCTCCTCCGTGCGCACCACGCGGGTGATATAGCTCTGCTTCTCGCGCAGCTCGGGATACTGGCACTCATTCTCATGGATGACCGTGTCGACCACCTCATAGAGGAACGGCTCGTTCATGCCGAGCAGTTTGCCGTGCCGCGCGGCTCTGCGCAGCAGGCGGCGCAGGACATAGCCGCGCCCTTCGTTCGACGGCAGGATGCCGTCGCAGATCATAAACGTCGACGACCGGATATGGTCGGTGATGACGCGCAGCGAGATATCGTTCTTCAGCGACTCGCCATAGTGCGCGCCGGTCAGCTCCGAGACCTTGTGCGTGATGTTCATCACGGTATCCACGTCGAACAGCGATCCGACATTCTGGCACACGCAGGCCAGACGCTCGAGGCCCATGCCGGTGTCGATGTTCTTCTGCTTCAACTCGGTATAGTGGTTGTGACCGTCGTTGTCAAACTGGGAGAAGACCACGTTCCAGACCTCGACATACCGGTCGCAGTCGCAGCCGACGGTGCAGCCCGGCTTGCCGCAGCCGTACTTTTCGCCGCGGTCGTAGTAAATTTCAGAGCACGGGCCGCACGGACCGGAGCCATGCTCCCAGAAGTTGTCCTCTTTGCCGAACTTGAAGATGCGCTCCTTCGGAATGCCGATCTCCTCGTTCCAGATGCGGAAGGCCTCATCGTCGGCGGGCGTCGTCTCGTTGCCCGCGGACGGATAGAGGCGATCCGGCTCCAGTCCGACCCACTCCGGGCTGGTCAGGAATTCCCACGCCCAGGGAATGGCCTCCTTCTTGAAATAGTCGCCGAAGGAGAAGTTGCCCAGCATCTCAAAATAGGTGCCGTGCCGGGCCGTCTTGCCGACGTTTTCGATGTCGCCCGTGCGGATGCACTTCTGACAGGTCGTCACGCGGCGGCGGGGCGGCTCTTCCTCGCCCTTGAACCACGGCTTCATCGGCGTCATGCCGGCGTTGATGAGCAGGATGGACTTGTCATTCTGCGGCACGAGCGAAAAGCTCGGCAGGCGCAGATGTCCCTTCGTCTCGAAGAACTTCAGGAACATTTCCCGCAGCTCGTTCAGACCATATGCTTTATGTGCCATTGTCAAAACTCCTTTAACAAATAATTACGATTTTGGAGAACTCCTCGCCGCAGCGAATGCCTTCCCCCCAAGGGAAGGCTTTCTGGCCGATGAGGGCATCGGCCCCTACGACCTGTTACCTGCGTTTCAGCGAAAGATTTTGGCCCAAGGCAAGATTTGAAGGACGCAGACATCCTTTGTGGATTTCAAGTCCTTCAAACCGCCGCATTGGGGCAAAAGATTCGCTGAAAAAATCGCCCCTACACTCGTAGGGGCGACTTGTATCGCGGTACCACCCTAATTTACGCCAATGGCGTATCTCAGTCTCGCGTTATCGGGCGAATCCCGCCGCGCTCGTCGCGCAGATGCTCCGAACTGGCTGAAGATCTTTGCAACCGAAGGGCTTCCACCGTCCCCTTCTCTCTTTTGGCGCGCCGAACTTCTCGGTTCTTCCTCGCAAATCCATATTTCCTATGTATTCTATCACAAAAACACAGAATGTCAACAGAAAAACGCTGCCATCCCGCCACAGCGGAAGCCTCCCTTGTGTAAAGGGAGGTGGCATTTGCGAAGCAAATGACGGAGGGATTGTCACTTCCCAGACAATTCCACCGCATGCCGCACAAAGCTGAGCGGCGGCACGCACTTTGGCAGCTTCACGCGGAAGCGCTGCTGCGGCGTGCGCACCTCGGAAAGCTTCACGCCGTCCATGTCCTCCATCGGCCCGACCGTCCATGCGAACGGGCGGCAGTCCGGTCCGACGATCTCCACTTCGTCACCCACGGAAAACTTGTTCCGCAGGCTCAGCACAGCGCTCCCATCCGCGTCGCAGGCTTCGACCACCGCACAGATCTGCCACTGCCGGATGTAGCGCGAACTCTCGGTGAACTGTCCCGGCTGCCCGTAGAAGAAGCCCGTGGAATAGTGCCGGTGGCTCACATGCTCCACCTCGTCGCGCCAGACCGGATCGACGCCCTGACCTTCGTAGACGCTGCGCAGCACATGGCTGTAGGCCCCGGTCACGATCGCGGCATAGTAGGCCGACTTCGCGCGCCCCTCGATCTTCAGGCAGTCCACACCCGCGTCAATGAGATCGTCCAGATGGTCGATCATGCACATATCGCGCGAGTTCATGATGTACGTGCCCTTTTCGTCCTCGAAGACCGGGAAATACTCGCCCGGCCGCTTCTCCTCCATCAGCGCGTACTGATAACGGCAGGGTTGGGCACATTCGCCCCGGTTGCTGTCGCGCCCCGTCATATAGTTGGAGAGCAGGCAGCGCCCGGAATAGCTGACGCACATCGCCCCGTGGCAGAACGTCTCCAGCTCCAGCTCCGGCGAGACCTGTTCCCGAATACCGAGAATTTCCGGCAAACTCAGCTCCCGCGCCAGCACGACGCGCTTCGCGCCCAGATCAAACCAGCTCTGCGCGCAGACATAGTTCGCAATCGACTGCTGCGTCGAGATGTGCCGCTCACAGCGGGGCGCGTATTTTCCTGCCAGCGTGAACGCGCCGAGATCGGCCAGGATCAGCGCGTCCACGCCCGCCTCCTGCAACTGTTCCAGATAGGCCGGGAGCTGCGCCACTTCTTCGTTGCGCGGCATCGTGTTGACCGTCGCGTGCACGCGGACGCCGTGCTCGTGCGCCAGCGCCACAGCCTTCGGCAGCTCTTCCGGCGTGAAGTTTCCCGCAAACGACCGCATGCCGAAGCTCGTCCCCGCGAGATACACCGCATCCGCCCCATAGGCCACGGCCATCTGCAATTTTTCCATGTCGCCCGCCGGGGCGAGCAGCTCAGGGCGTCTGCGTGTTCTCATCGCTGCCTCCTGCCTCGCCGCCCGCGGCGGTTTCGTCGGTCTGCGCCGCGTCAGGCGCGGTCTCGTCCGGCGCATCTGTCGTATCCGTTGTATCGTCCGCGTTCAGGCTCTCGAGGAAGTCCTGATGCTCGTAATACGTCCGCGAGAAATGATGGACACCATCGTTGCCCAGCGCATAGAAATAATCATCACTCTCCGCGGGATAGAGCGCCGCGCGGATGGACGCGATGCCCGGATTCGAGATCGGCCCTGCGGGCAGGCCCGCATTTTTATACGTGTTGTACGGACTGATGATGCCCTTGTCCGCGTTCGAGAGGACTTCCTTCCGCTCGTCCAGCGCATACTGGATCGTCGCGTCGATCTCAAGGCACGGATAGAGCTTGCTGCAAAGCCGGTTGTAGATGACGGCGGCGATGCTCGGGCTTTCGGACGCCTTGGCCGTCTCCTTCTCAATGAGCGAGGCGACGATGATGACGTCGTGCATGTCGAGTTTCGCGGCCGCGATCTCGCTGTCGGTAAAGCCGTTCGCCGCCATCTTTTCCGCAAGGTTCGCGTTCAGCGCATCCACCGCATCGTACATCTCCTCTGTGACCTTGCTGTCGAAGCGGCGCAGGAATTTGTCCAGCACGTTGACCGGGTCGTCGCCCACGTAGAATTCATACGTGTCCGGGAAAAGATAGCCCTCCAGGCGGTTTTTCTGCCCATAGGGCAGATCGGCGAGGAACGCATAATCATATTCGTGGTTCGCCGCCGCGTCCTCCAGCTCTTCGACCGTGCAGACCCCATTTTCGGCCAGCAGCGCGAAGATGTCCTCGCACTCATAGCCCTCCGGGATCATGACGGTCGCCGTCGCGCGGTCGCCCGACGTGCGCACCATGCCGTTCACCAGCGCGTGATAGTCATACGCGCCGCGCAGCTCATACGTGCCGGGGTCGATCTTCCGCTCCGCCTTGGAGAACCAGCAGTAGAACTTGAACAGCCATTCATATTGAATGAGGCCCTTGTCCTTCAGCTCCGTGCTGATCTGCGCGATCGTCGCGTTCTCCGGTACCGTCACGTTCACGGTAAAGTTTTCGCGCGTCAGCGCGAGCATATCGTCCGCGCAGCGCCACGCGCCGATGGCCAGCAGCACGCTTGCCGCCAGCACGCAGCAGACATACGCAAAGACGCGCACGCCCGCCGGCAGACGGAATTTTTCGTGCGCCGGTGCTTCCTCGTCCGGCTGCTCCTCGTCGACGGTCAGGTCGGCATACTCGTCCGGCAGCTGCGGCTCGAAGGCCGGCATCGCCGCCTTCGGCTCCGTCCGTGCCGGCGCATCCCCATCCGCCGCCACGTCCGCCGGGCCTTCGCCCGCCGCGTCCAACGCGTCCGCCGCATCCGGCTCCTGCACGGGTTCGTCCGCCGGGTTGCCCATCATCGCGTCCACACGCGCGATCTCCTCGCGCGCGCCGCGCAGCAGCTCCTCCAGCGAGAGATCGTCAAATTGTTCTTCCGAATGTTCGTTTTTTTCCGGTTCGGCCATATTGTCCCTCCGTTTGCCGCGTTATCCGCGGATGACCATTCCTTCCGCGACATCTGCCGCCGTCTGCTCGCCGCGCAGCGCCGCCAGCAGCTTCAGCCCGAACGCGAACGACGCGCCGGGCGCCTGCCCTGTGATGAGCTTCCCGTCCTGCTGCGTCTGCACGGGCGTATACTCCGTCCCCGGCATCTGCGTCTCGCAGCCGGGATAGCAGGTCGCCCTGCGGCCCGCCGTGATGCCGAGCTTGGCCAGCACCGTCGGCCCCGCGCAGATGGCCGCGACATATTTGCCGCCGTCCCACGCGCGCTTCACCGCGTCCAGCGCCGCCTGGCAGCCCAAAATGCTCTCCACGCCGCCGAGTCCGCCTGGCAGCACGATCATCTCCAGCGCGTTCTGGTCGATCTC
Source organism: uncultured Eubacteriales bacterium (assembly GCA_900553545.1). Lineage (GTDB taxonomy): Bacteria > Bacillota > Clostridia > Oscillospirales > Oscillospiraceae > CAG-170. The sequence goes on from USDP01000027.1 coordinate 13,002, forward strand.
CTCGACCGTGCAGTCCGCCGCGACCGTAACGCCATGCGCCGCCTCGACGGTCTTCCCGCCGATGCCGGCCAGCTTCACGTCCACGCCGCCGCGCCGCAGAATGTCGCAAGGCGCGATCGCCTCGACCGGCTCAAAGCCCTTGCCCAGAATGATGTATACCATAATTCAATCCTCCAAACACGATTTTACGATCGCATAAACTTCCTCGTGGATGTCCTCCACGCCGCGGATGGCCCCATCCTTCGCGCACGAGACCGTCCTTGTAGTTGGCATGGTCGAGTGTCGAGCGCAGAATATTGCGGGTGC
>USDP01000028.1 GCA_900553545.1 uncultured Eubacteriales bacterium
ACGCGGATCCCGTAGATCACGGGCGGTCTCCCGCCCCAGGTCTCCCGGATCTCCACGCGCAGCGCACAAAGGCCCCCTCTATCAAGAGGGGGCTGTCAGCGAAGCTGACCGGGGAAGTTTTCTTCTCCCCCCTGATCGCCGTTGGCGATCGTCCCCCCCTCTTCGTAGAGGGGGGGACTTTCCGCTGCGGCGGGATTTTCTTGATACAAAAAAGAGCTGCCCATCCGGGCAGCCCTTTTTTGAGATATTACGGAAGATAGACGGTTTTCAGCGCGTCGGCCAGAGCCCTGGTCATGACGTCGTGTCCGGCGCAGTTGGGATGGATCTCATCGCCGAGGGCATAGGCGGCGCGGTTGCTCGCGCTGTCGCCGCTGATCTCCGTGGAATAGAGATCGACCAGCGTCACGCCGTAATGCGCGGCCATTTTTGCGATCAGTTCGTTGTATTTGGGCAGCTCGACGCCGCGTTCTGCGACTCTGTCCTGCCAGGCCACGTGCGGAATGTTCATCATCAGGAGCTTGGCGTTCGGATAGGTCGTCTTGATCTTATGGAGCATCACGGCATATCCCTCGGCCACCGTGGTAGGCGTAGCGTAGACATACTTGCCGTCCTGCACCGTGATCAGGGTGTCGAAGTTCACGGCCTCATAGCTGCCGGTCGTGATGCGGCCCTGCGGCGCCGCCGCGCCATGGTCGTTGAAGCCGATGTAGATGGAGATGATGTCGGGCTGTTCGCCGGTATGGTCGTTATGGAGCTGGCAGGCGCGCGTGTCATACGCCTGATCTCTTGTGCTGCCGCTGACATTGCCCATGCCGATGACACGCGAACCGGAGGACGAATTGTTGACGCAAAGCTCCATGTCGTACTCGTCAATGAGCTGCATCCAATAGGTGTCCGTCACGGCGATATCCTTCAGATCAGGCCGGTCTGAACGGTTCGGGCTGTAAAACACGCAGTTGCCGCCGATGGTGGAGTTATAGCTTGTGTTGTTGCAGTAATCCACATAGGTACTGATGCTGTCGCCGAGAATGGAGAGCTTTTTGCCCTTCAGCGCGGCGCGGAGTGCGGTATCCTCCGCAAGCTGCGTTTCGGCGCTGTCCAGCGCGGCGAGATGCTCCGCGTAAGCGCGCGTCTCCGTCGCGTAGACCGCGATGGCAAGCACTTCGTTCGTGGAGGGCTTGGTCGGTGTCGTCGCGACCTTGTTTGTGAACAGGTTGTCCGCAGGATCCGCGCTCTGGAAATAGTCAAAAAGGACTGCATCGTTCTTGCCCGCAAACGCAAGCGTCTCGTCCTCGCCAACCGGGATATTCACATCCAGCGAGATCCATTTGTTGACCGCGCTCGGATTGCAGCCGTTCAGCTGCTCCAGCGGGAGCTTGAGCGTATAGCTTTCCACGATCGTCGTGGGCTGCTTGCTGTACACCGGAGCCGCCTTTACCCGGTGGACGGTAAAGGTCTGGTTGGCGTCAATGGCGTTGACCTGCCGGACAAACAGCTCTAACCGCGTAATCGTCTTGCCCGAGAATCTGGTGTTCTGGTAGAACGCAAACGGCACATAGTCGCCTGTCACAGAGATCTTATGCGCCGCGCCCGCCGCGTAGGCGGCGTGTATGTCCGTCGTCAGTTCCACTTCCTTGGAGATCGTGACTGTCGTCCGGATGGCCAGCTTGTCCGTGAGGCCGTTCGTGATATCAGCCGGGCCGGAGGCCGCCGCGCCGAGCGTGGCGACAGTGCCGAGATCGTCGGCCGTGGGCAGCTCCTCGAACGAGAGCAGTGCAGCGGTGTCGCCGGGCGCGCCGAATACGATCGTCTGGTTCTCGCCGACGGCAAGCGGCGCGAGCGTCAGATCATTCAACCCCGCCGTGAGCGTGACAGTCTGCGGGTCGGAGAGCGTCACGGTCGTACCGGCGGCGCGGGCCGCGAGCACATCGCTGACGTTGGCCACACCGATGGTCATCATGCCGGGTGCGGCAGCTGCGATGGCCAGCTTTGTAAGGGTAACACCGGAATAGCCGGTTTTGCCGGTATACGGCAGATAGTGGTGCATCAGCGCAGCCTGACGCGCGGAAAGATCGATGCTGTGGGACTGGAAATACTCATTTCCGAACAGACCGATGGTGTTTTCGGGATCGTTCGGGGCCGTGGTGTCGACGAGCTTGTAGGCGGAGCGCACACGGCCCGTCCAGAGATAGCCGTCGTAGCCGACATAGGTGCTGTCGCCCTTGTCGCCCTTATCTCCCTTGTCACCCTGATCACCTTTGTCGCCCTTGTCACCCTTGTCGCCCTGCGGGCCTTGCGGGCCTTCGGGGCCCTGAGGGCCAGCGGGGCCTTCGGGGCCCTGAGGGCCAGTCGGGCCAACGGGGCCTTGCGGGCCAACCGGGCCGGCGGGGCCCTGTGCGCCGGAGATGGTGGTCGTGGTGTTTTTCGTGAGCGTGATGTTCCGGCGGGCGGAGGCATCGAACATGCGGATGAGGATCGCCGCGACCTCGCTGCGCTGGATGCTGGAATTGGAATTGAAATCACCGTTAGAGTTGGAACCGGTCAGGATGCCGGCGCGATAGAACGTATAGATCTCATCCGCATAGAGATCCGAGGACGAGACGTCGGGGATGGCGTTGTCCTGCACGGTGTTCCGCGCGGCATAGCTCCCGCTGGGCATCGCGTCATAGAAAATATGGACAAACTCCGCGCGGCTGATGGGGCTGTTCATCAGCGCGGGCTTGTAGGACGCATATTCCGGCTCAATGATCCCATTTGCAACCGCATAGGATACATAGGTGCTGTACCACGGGCTGCCGTTTTTCAGCGTGACAGCGCCGGTCTGCGCCTTCTGGTGCAGCGCGGCGGCCAGCTTGATGGCCTGCGCAATGGTCAATGTGCCCGTGGGGCTGAAGCGTGTGGGCGTCACGCCGTCGACGAGTCCCTGTTCATGGGCATTTTTCACGTCGGAATAATACCAGCTGAACATGGACACATCCTCAAACGGCAGCGTTGCCGCAGAGACGGCGCAGACGCTCCCGCTCAGGATCATCGCCAGCACAAGCAGCAGCGCAGCGAGCCGCCGCAGGAGTCTGTTTCCACGGGGTGCGATCGTTCGTATCATGTCTTTTCCTTCTTTCGTTAAATTTTGTGCAGCATGCACAAAATCCGCAACTGCATAATATACATATATGTATTAACGAACAATCGTGCTGGGCGGGATCCATTTTCTGATACAAATAGCAAAAATATTGTATATTTTTCAGAATGCCGGGGCAAAAGCAGCGGGCGGAGGCATCTGCACAAAGGCCCCTCTATCAAGAGGGGGCTGTCAGCGGAGCTGACTGGGGGAGTTTCAAGGCTTCTCCCCCCTGATCGCCGCAACGGCGGGGTTTTCTTGATACAAAAAAAGAGCTGCCCATCCGGGCAGCTCTTTTTGATTGGAAACTGAGAATTAGTACGCCTCGTTGATCCACTCGATGCCGTCGATGCGGAGCGTGAAGTACGGAGCGGACTGGAAGTAGGATTCGTGGAACGCGCCGTCAAACACAGCCTCTTCGCTGTCGGCCACGAAGTCGCCGTCAGTATCGACCGCGAACGCATGGTCAACGGTCTTGCCATCGACTGTGAACGTGGAGGTGTCGAAGACCTGGATGGTGCCGTTCTTGATGCCTTCTTCGACCTCGGCCAGCTTTTCAGCAGTGCCGGGGGCCGCGATGGCCTCGTTCAGCGGAGTCATGACAACTTCGTCGTCCGACATGCCCTTGCACCAGTCCTGCTCAAGCTCGGTGCCGTTGACAACGCACTCGATGGCATGGACAAAGTAGTTCGTCCAGTCGATGCGGGTGCCGATGATGGATGCCTCGGGCGCGATGGTGGTCATGTCGTTGTTATAGCCGGTGTGGTACACGCCGCCAGCCTGAGCCGCAGTCGCGGGGGTGGTGTTATCGGAGTGCTGGGAGATGACGATGCAGCCGAGGTCGATCAGCGCCTTGGCGGCGTCCGCTTCCGCGGTGGCGTCAGACCAGGAGCCGACGAACTGAACCTTCATGGTCGCGCTCGGGCAGACGCTGCGCGCGCCCAGATAATAAGCGGTGAAGCCGGAGACGACCTCCGCGAAGGAGTACGCGCCGACGTAGCCGATGACAGCCTGATCCTCGGTGATCTCGCCGTCGTCGATGAGCTGCTGCATCTTCAGGCCCGCGGCAACGCCCGCGACATAGCGGCCTTCATAGATGTTGGCGAATGCGTTGTGCGTGTTGGCCAGGTCGTCATAGCGGCTGCCCTGGTTAGTCATGCCGACGAACTGCACGTCCGGATACTCGGCCGCAACGGTCAGCATGGCAGGCTCGTGGCCGTAAGAGTTGTTGAAGATGATCTCGCAGCCATCCTCGACCAGCTCTTCGTTGGCAACGGCAACGGGGTCGCCCTCGATGAGGTTCCACTTGATGACCCATTCGACGTTGATGCCTTCGGCCTTCAGCTTCTCGTCGGCAGCTTCCTTGCCGCGCATGAAGTTGTAGGTGTAGCCCTGGTCGTTCTCATCGCCGATGAGGACGAGGCCGACCTTGATGGTCTTGCCTTCTTCGGCGGTATCGGCGGTGTCAGCGGTATCGCCGGTGTTATCGGTGGTTTCGGTCGTGTCGGCGGGGGTCGTGGTGTCGTCCTTGGCGGTGTCATCCGTGGTCTTGGACGAGCAGGCCACCAGCGCGAATACCATCACGAGCGCCAGGAGCAAAGCGATGATCTTTTTCATTCTTTTGGTTCCTCCTAAAAATTTTTCAGGCAGCAGACCGTTGCCCGCACGGACCGTTCCAGCTTTCGCCATCGTCAAATCCGTGCCTCTATTTTACAGTACTTTTTTCTAAAAATCAATGTGTTTTTTCGGATTCTTTCAAGCATTTTTCAACAAAAGCTCAAAAGGAGCCTAAAAAATTTTTAGCATTTTTCACAGTTTGGTAATGTTCACCGAAAACGCCCGGTCAGAATTCGTACACTATGACGAGGAAGTCGACGCGCCAAGCGGGCCGAAATATGATATGATAAACAAAACGGCGGCGCGCTGCGCCGCGCTTATGATGCAAAGGAGCAATATTCATCTTGAAAGATTTTGTATTGAAGGGCAGTCTCTGCTTCAGCACCGACGCAAACACCATGCAGACCATGGACGACGGCTATCTCGTCTGTGAAAACGGCCGCATCGCGGGCGTATTCTCCGCGCTCCCGGCGCAGTATGCCGCGCTGCCGCTGCTGGACTATACCGGCAAGCTCATTATTCCGGGCATGACCGACCTGCACGTCCACGCGCCGCAGTTCGCGTTCCGCGGACTCGGCATGGATCTCGAGCTGCTCGAGTGGCTCAACACCTATACGTTCCCGGAAGAATCCAAATACGCCGATCTCGAATACGCCGACCGCGCATATTCCAGCTTTGTGGACCATCTGCGCCGCAGCACCACGACGCGCGCGGCCATCTTCGCCACGATCCATCTGCCCGCCACGCGCCTGCTGATGGAAAAGCTGGAAGCTTCCGGCCTCGTCACCTACGTCGGCAAGGTCAACATGAACCGCAACTGTCCGCCCTATCTGCGCGAGCTGTCAACGAACCATTCCCTGCGCGACACCGAACGCTGGATTCTCGATACCAAAGACGCCTTCCAGCGCACGAAGCCCATCCTCACGCCGCGCTTCATCCCCTCCTGCACGGACGATCTGATGTTCGGCCTTGCGCGCCTGCGCGAACAATACGATCTGCCGGTGCAGAGCCATCTGTCCGAAAACTACAGCGAGATCGACTGGATTCGCGAGCTTTGCCCCAAGAGCAAGTTCTACGGCGACGCCTATGACCAGTTCGGCCTCTTCGGCGGCGGCTATCCCTGTATCATGGCGCACTGCGTCCACTCGTCCGAGGCCGAGGAGGAGCGGATGCTGCAAAACGGCGTCTTTGTGGCGCACTCGCCGGAATCAAACATGAACCTCTCCTCCGGCGTCGCGCCCATCAGCCGGTATCTGAAGCACGGGCTGCACGTGGGTCTTGCCACAGATGTTGCCGGAGGCAGCCACGAAAACCTGCTCCGTGCCATGGCACATGCCATTCAGGCATCGAAGCTCCGCTGGCGGCTCTATGATCAGGACGTCGCGCCGCTGACGTTCGACCAGGCGTTTTACATCGCGACGATGGGCGGCGGCGAATTTTTCGGCAAGGTCGGCACGTTCGCCGCGGGCTATGAGCTGGACGCGGTCGTGCTCGACGATGCATCGCTCGACCATCCGCAGCCCCTTTCCGTGCGCGACCGCGTGGAGCGCGCCGTCTATCTGGCGGATGACCGCAGCATTACGGCAAAATTTGTGGCTGGCGACCAAATCTTCTGACGGTTTCGCGGAATGAATTGTGCGGGAATGTTCTTGTTTTTTCTCCGGTTCCTCATTATAATGATGCTCGTAAAAATCATTTCCCGGAGGAACCCTGACCCATGAAAAAACTGAACACCCGCCAGATCGCGCTGAACGGCATTGTCGCCGGTCTCTACGCGGCCATCACCATCCTGACCGCCTCGTTTGCCTACGGAAATATCCAGTTCCGCATCTCTGAGGCGCTGATGATGCTGCTCCTGTTCGAGCCGCATCTGACCATCGGCCTGACCATCGGCTGCCTGATCGCGAATCTGTTTTCCACGGTCTCCGTGCTCGACATCGTCATCGGCACAGCCGCAACGCTGCTGGCCTGCCTGCTCACAACGCGCATCAAAAAGCCGTGGCTCGCGCCGCTGCCTACGATCCTGGTCAACGCCGTGATGGTCGGCGCGATGCTCTCGTGGCTCTATATGCCGTCTGAACAGTTCTGGAACGGCCTGCTCGTCTTCGGCGGCGAGGTCGGCGCGGGCGAGGCTGCCGTGCTCTATGTGCTCGGCATCCCGCTCTATTACGCCATGAAGAAAACGAATTTTATTGAGAAACTGCTGCACCCGAAACATTGACTTTTGGAAAGGAAGCTGGATCCATGAAACTGCTGCTCAAGGGCGGAACGGTCGTTTCCGCCGCCGGTTCGAAGATCGCCGATCTGCTGATCGAGGACGAGAAGATCGTCCGCGTCGGTCAGGATCTCACAGACGCAGAGGCCACAGTTGTCCCGATGGAGGGCAAGCTGCTTTTCCCCGGCTTCATCGACGCGCATACGCACTTCGACCTCGACGTCTGCAATACCACGACCGCCGACAACTTCGACACCGGCACGCGCAGCGCCCTGCGCGGCGGCACGACGATGGTCGTCGATTTCGCCTGCCCGAACAAGGGCGAGACGCTGCAATACGGACTCGACCTCTGGCACAAGAAGGCCGACGGCCGCTCGAGCTGCGATTACAGCTTCCACATGACCATTGACGACTGGAACGACGGCATCAAGGCTGAGATCCCGAAGATGTTTGAGCAGGGCGTTTCGTCATTCAAGATGTATATGACCTATCCAGCCATGATGATCGGCGACAAGGATCTGTTCTACGCCCTCGAAGAGCTGAAAAAATACGGCGGCATCGCCGGCGTCCACTGCGAGAACGCGGGCGTGATCGACGCGCTCATCGAGCAGCACAAGGCCGCGGGCGACGTGGGGCCCTCCGCGCATCCGCGCTGCCGCCCGAATCCGCTCGAGGCCGAGGCCGTGGCGCATCTGCTGCGCATCGCCGAGGTCGCGGACGTGCCGGTCGTGATCGTCCACCTGAGCACGAAGGAGTCGCTTTCCGAGGTCGCCGCCGCAAGAGCGCGCGGCCAGAAGGTCTACGTCGAGACCTGCCCACACTACCTCCTGCTCGACGACAGCCGCTATGACCAGCCGGACTATTCCGACTCTGCCCGCTTCGTCTGCGCACCGCCGCTGCGCAAGCAGGCCGATCAGGAGGCCCTCTGGGCCGCGCTGGCCGACGGCACCATCCAGACCGTCTCCACCGACCATTGCAGCTTCACCCTGACGCAGAAGGACGCCGGAAAGGGCGACTTCACGAAGATCCCCGGCGGCCTGCCCGGCGTGGAGACGCGCGGCATCCTGCTCTACTCCGAGGGCGTGGCCAAGGGCCGCATCCCGGCGGAGAAGATGGCTGAGGTTCTGGCCGAAAACCCGGCAAAGCTCTACGGCGCGTTCCCGCGCAAGGGTATCCTCGCAGCGGGCAGCGACGCCGACATCGTCGTCATCGATCCGACCAAAACTGGACTCATCACCGCGTCCGACCAGATCGCGAACGTCGATTATACCCCGTTCGAGGGCTTCCGCACGCAGGGCGTCATCGAGCAGGTCTATCTGCGCGGCCAGCTCGCCGTCGACCGCGGCGAGGTTCAGACCGGCAAGATCGGGCAATTTATCCCGCGCGGCGTGAATTCGCTGTAATTCAGAAAGAACATCAGACCCGCCGTCTGTTTTACAGGCGGCGGGTTTTTGCGAAAAAGAGAAACCTATGAAGAAATTGAATGTGTTCCGCCTCGGGCTGCTGTTCGCCGGATGTTTTCTCGGCGCGGGCTATGTCTCCGGGCAGGAGCTGCGGCAATATTTCGTGGTCTACGGTGCGAAGGGCTATCTGGGTCTGCTCGCTGCGGTCGCGATCTTATACATCTTCGGCGTGCTCTGTCTGCGCATGGCGCAGCGCACGGGCCTGACCGGCGCGGACGAACTGGTCGTGCCGTGGCGTGCGCCGTGGCTGCACGCGCTGGTCATGGTGCTGGAGAGCCTGTTCCTCTTCGCACTCGTGACGATCATGTGCGCGGGTGTCGGTGCGCTGCTGGAGCAGATCTTCGCGATCCCGCACTGGCTCGGCAGCCTGTTGTTCGCGGCATTGGTGCTGGCCTGTGCGCTGGCGGGCTTGCAGAGCGTGGTGTCGGCATTTTCCGTCTCGGTGCCGCTGCTCGTGCTGGCGACGCTCGCCTTCGGCGCAGCAGCGGTTGTCCGGAACGGCGGACTCCCGGCTCTGCCCGCCGCAGAGACGGGCGGAAACGCCTTGCTTGGCGGCTGGTTCCCGAGCGCGGTGAACTACGCCTGCTATAACATCCTCTCCACGATCGCGATCCTCGGCCCGTTCGGCGCACACATCCGCAAGCGGTCGACGGTCTATGCCGGCCTCGGCCTCGGCTCCGGGATGTTTCTGGTCATCGCGCTGAGCGTGATGACCTGCCTCGCGGTCTGGCCCGCGGCGCAATCCCATGAGCTTCCGATGCTTGCCGCCGCGGCGGGGCTTGGCGCTGTACCGATGTATGTCTATGCGCTGCTGCTGTTTGCTGGGATGTTCGGCTCAGCGCTTTCAAACGCAGTCGCATTCGTGAACTACTGCTGCGTAAAGCTCGCGCCGCTCCGGGCGCGGAAGGCCGCCTTCACCGTCCTGGCCGTCCTGCTGGCCTATCTCGCCAGCCTCTTCGGCTTCGGCAGCCTGATCGGCACGATCTATCCGCTCTTCGGCTACGCCAGCGCCTTGTTTCTGGTGCTCATGCTTCTCCACGCTGCTCTCCTGTTCCGCCGAAAGACGCCGTAGGCTCCGGAACGGACAGCCGGGGCGTCCGACTCTCGCGGCACGCCCCGGCTGTATCAGTTCCCGTCAATCTGAATATCGACGCCGTTCAGCTCCACGCCGTCCTCGGCGCGGACCATGATGTACTTCACGCCGCCGAGCGTCCGCGTCTCAACGAGGTCGCCCCGGTCGGGCGCGACGTGGATGATGACATCGGGCGTCTTGAGCTGCATCCGCTTGCTGTCGACCAGATTGCGCGGCGAGAGCGCCGCGTCATCGCCGAACGTCTCCTCAAACTTCACCTGAAATCCCGCGAGCTTCTCTTCGGAGACGCCCGCGTTTTCCAGCACCGCGCGCACCTCCGGCCCGGAGACGACAAGCGGCTCGTCCGACTTCGTCTCCTTGTGGACCTCAATGCGCTCGCGCAGATCGGTCTGCACCGCCTGCACGACCTCCATGCTGCACTCCTCGCCCAGCGTCTGGCTCAGCAGCGCGTCAAAGCTGCCCTTCTGCTCGTCTGCGGGCAGGGGCGGCGTGATGTGGAACAGCGCTTCAATGAGTTCCGGGTGATTGTCGCCCGCGCTGCGGGTATAATAGAGGCAGTTATAGAGATTGGTCTGCCGCCCGTCGAACGCCGGAAACAGGAATCCCAGCTCCGGCATCGCTGCGGCATAGCCCGGCGTGCGGATGTGGAAGGCTTTATCCTCGGTCTCGTAGCTCAGCGTCTCCTTCCCGGCCTTGACCGGGCAGATGGCGCAGACAAAGTAGGAATAGACATGGTCGCTGTCGTCCAGCATCGCGCCGTCCTTTGCCTTGAACGGCACGTCGTATTTCTCGTGCGCGAGCAGGATCAGATAATTCTCCTCAAAATGCACCGCGCCGATGATCGTCTGAAACAGCTGCGCCCGCGCTTCCTCATCCTGAAGCTCCGAATCGCGGAGCTTCATCAGCAGCCGGTGCTCGTCGGAATCGGCGACCTGCGCCGTGCGGAACGCAAGATCGAGCCGGTTTTTATCCGCCGCGCCGGAGAGAACCTTTTTCAGCAGCGCGAGATATTTTTCCTTGTCCTCCTCGCTCATCAGGGCCACGGGCTGGCGGAACTCGGACAGAATTTCCCCGCTGCCGGACACATAGCAGCCGTAGACAGCGGTGATGTTCGTGCGGTCGGGCTTATAACGGCGGCGAAGCTCGCCGGTTTCCTTATCGGTCATGGGAAGACCCCCCTCATAAAATTCATGTGGACACCAGTATAGCACATCCGGCGGAAATTTGCTATGATAGGATCATGGAACTTTTCTGCCCGGCCTGACGTCTGAAATACAAATCGCATTTACGATCTGCGAAAGGAGCAAATGATGGACGAATACAACAACTATCAAAACGGCTATAACCAGAATCCCCCGCCGCCCCGGCGGCCCAAGAAGCGCATGAACGCAAGATGGCTCTGGATCATTCCGGTGCTCATCCTCGCGGCCATCCTCGCGATGGACTCGTTCTACACGCTGAAAGAGGATCAGTACGCTGTCCTCACCACGTTCGGCAAGCCGACGACCGTCTCGGCCTCGGGCTTACAGCCGAAGATCCCGCTCATTCAAAAGGTGCATAAGGTCTCCAAATCGATCCAGTCCTTCCCGCTCGGCTACCGCGTGGGGAGCAACGAGTCGATCGAGGAAGAATCTCTGATGATCACCTACGACTACAACTTCGTCAATGTCGACTTTTACGTCGAATACCGCATCACCGACCCCATCAAATATCTCTACAATTCATCCGACCCCGTCGGCATTCTGAAGATGCTCTGCCAGAGCTATATCCGCGACACGATCGGCCTCTACAACGTCGACAGCGTCATCACCACCGGCAAGAGCGAAATTCAGTCCGAGATCAAGCAGAAGGTCACGGCCCGTCTGGAGACCGAAGATCTTGGATTGCAGGTGACGAACATCACAATTCAGGACGCCGAGCCGCCCACGGCGGAAGTGCAGCAGGCGTTCACCGCCGTCGAGACGGCCAAGCAGGCCGCCGATACCGCCGTGAACAATGCGAAAAAATACGCCAACGAGGTCATCCCCGCGGCGGAGGCCGACGCCGACGAGATCGTCAAGCAGGCCGAAGCCTATCAGGAGAGCAAGATCAACGAAGCCACCGGTCAGGCCGCGCGCTTCACGGAGCTGTTCAACGAGTATCAGAAATATCCGCTCATCACCAAGCAGCGCCTGTTCTACGAGGCTATGGAGGACATCCTGCCCGACATGAAGCTCTATATCGTGGACGACGCGACAGGTGTGCAGACCTCGCTGCCGCTCGAATCGTATGCCACCGTCAATATGGGAGGTGACGCACAGTGAAAAAGACCGTAAAAGTTGTCCTGCCCATTCTGCTGGGCGTCCTCATTGCCGTCGTGCTGCTCAGCTCGCTCGTGACCACGCGGCCCAACGAATATACCATCGTCAAGCAGTTCGGCAAGGTCGTCCGCGTGATCGACCAGCCGGGCCTCTCGCTCAAGACGCCGTTCGTCCAGTCGACGAGCACACTGCCGAAGACCGAGATGCTCTATGACCTCGCGGCGAGCGACGTCATCACGTCGGACAAGAAATCGATGGTCGCCGACAGTTTTGTGCTCTGGCGCATCGTTGATCCGCTGAAATTCATCCAGACCCTCTCCGGGAGCGTCTCCGGCGCGGAGGCGCGGCTCGACCAAGCCGTCTACAACAGCCTGAAGACCGTCATCAGTTCAATGAAGCAGGAGGACGTCATCTCCGGGCGCGACGGCGAGCTGGCCGCGCGCATCACCGAGCATGTCAACGACACGACCGAGTTCCGCGATTATGGCATCGAAGTCCTCGCCATCGAGACCAAGCGCATCGACCTGCCAGACGAGAACAAGGCCGCCGTCTACGAGCGCATGATCTCCGAGCGCGGCAACATCGCCGCCTCCTACGAGGCGCAGGGCAACGCTGAGGCCAAGCGCATCCGCAACGAGGCCGATAAGACCGTCGACATCACGATCTCCGAGGCCAATTCGCAGTCCGAAAAGCTGAAGGCCGCGGGCGAGGCCGAGTATATGCGCATCCTCTCCGAGGTCTATGACACGCCGGAGGAGGCCGATTTCTACGAATTCATGCGTGCGCTCGACATGGCGCAGAAGGCGCTCGTCGGTGGGAACAAGACGCTCGTCGTCTCCTCCGATTCGCCGATCGCCAAGATCTTCTCCGGCCAGTGGGGGCAGGCGCAATGATCTATTATTTGCAGGAGGAGGTCTTCTCCTTCGACCATTTCGATATATGGGACGAGCAGGACAACGTCTGCTTTCAGGTCGACCGTGAGTTCCTGACGTGGGGCAAAACGCTCCGCGTCCGGGACGCGCAGGGCCGCCTCTGCGCCACGGTACATCACGTCCCATTCTCGATCCCCTGCTCCTTCGAGCTGGAGACGGCGGGCGGCACGCTGGAGCTGGATCGTCATTTCTCGCTCTTTTCCCGCAGCTATTCCATCGATTCACTCGGCTGGGAGGTCGAGGGTGATTTCTTCGGCGTCGACTACGCCATCACGAAGGGCAGCCAGACCGTCGCCCGCATTGAAAAGGCGTGGCCCGCGTTCCACGACCGCTATCGCCTCGAGATCGCCGATCCGGCGGACGCGATGGGTGCGCTCTGCACCGTCCTCGCCATCGACTGCTGCGATGAGCACCACCAGAATTGACCCCGCCGCAGCGACTAAAGGCTCCCCTTGATTGTATCAAGG
>USDP01000029.1 GCA_900553545.1 uncultured Eubacteriales bacterium
TTTGCTCAGCAGGTGAAGGATCAGGTCCAGGGGGCCGACAAAGTCCTCCATGTCCTCTGTTTTGGCCTTGACCACCCCTTCCAGGTGGTAGACCGGTCCGTCCAACGGCTCACCTCCCACAAAACATCGGCTTGTTTTGTCAACAGTATACCAGAATCGCTTCTTAAACACAAGAATCATTTGCCGCCCCAACACCTGTTCCCAGATGCGGGGCGGCAAAAAACCTCTGTTCAGTTCGGCTGGACGGCGGCAAAGATGACATTGAGCAGCTCCTGCCGCCCGTCCCCCTTCTCGGCGGAGAAGGGGATGACGGGCACGTCCTCCTCCAGCTCCAGGGTCAGGCGCACCCGATCCAGGCTGGGCTGGACCTCGCTCTTTTTCAGCTTGTCCAGCTTGTTTGCCACCACCACCATGGGGCGGCCCGTGTCTTTAAACCACTGGGCCATGGTGCAGTCGTCCGCCGTGGGCTTGTGCCGGGCGTCCACGATCATCACGCCCAGGGTCATCAGCTCCGGGTGGGCGAAATAGGTCTCCATCAGCTTGCCCCACCGGTCCCGTTCGCTTTTGGACACCTTGGCATAGCCATAGCCGGGCAGGTCCACCAGGTAGAAGGTCCCGTCGATCTTGAAATAGTTGATGTGGATGGTCTTGCCGGGGGCGGCCCCCACCCGGGCGAAGTTCTTCCGGTTCAGCAGCCGGTTGATCACCGACGACTTGCCCACGTTGGACCGCCCGGCAAAGGCGACCTGGGGCAGTCCGTCCCGCAGGAAGTCCTTGGGGGAGGCGGCGGAGAGGATAAACTCCGTTTTTTGTAAATTGACAGCCATAGCTCCTCCTTACTGGCGCAGGCGGGAGGCCGCACTCCCCCGCTCCGGGGGCAGCATGGTCTCCGGCTCCGCCTTGGGCGTGTTCTCCTTCTCCCCTGCGTTCAGGGCAGGCAGGGCGATGGCCAGCACCTGGTCGGCCTGCTCCACCAGATGGAACTGCAGGGCACCCCGCACCGTCTGGTCGATCTCCTCCAGGTCCTTTTCGTTGTCCGCCGGGATGATGACCGTGCGGATGCCGTTTCGGAAGGCGGCCATGGTCTTTTCCTTCAGGCCGCCGATGGGCAGCACACGGCCCCGTAGGGTCACCTCCCCCGTCATGGCCAGACCCCGGCGCACCGGGACCCCGGTGAGGGCGGAGACGATGGCGGTGGTGATGGCGATACCGGCGGAGGGCCCATCCTTTGGCACGGCCCCCTCCGGGAAGTGGACATGGATGTCCTTCTCCTTATAGAAATTCTGAGCGATGCCCAGCCGCTCGGCCTGGCTGCGGGTAAAGCTTAGGGCCGCATGGGCGGACTCCTTCATCACGTCGCCCAGGTTGCCCGTCAGCTCCACCTTGCCGGAGCCGGGGACCACGTTCACCTCCACCTCCAGCAGCTCGCCGCCCACGGAGGTCCAGGCCAGGCCGTTGACCACGCCTACCCGCTCCTCCAGAGCCTGGCGCTCCGGGAAATACCGGGGCGCACCCAGATACTCGTGCAGGTCCTTCTCCGTGATTTTTACGGTCTTTTCCCCGTCCACGATCTTCATGGCAGCCTTGCGGCAGATGGCGGCCAGCTTGCGCTCCAGCACACGGACGCCCGATTCCCGGGTATAGGCGGCCACGATCTCCCGCACCGCCCCGTCAGACACCTTCACCTGGGCATGGGTCAGCCCGTGGCGCTTGAGTTCCTTGGGCAGCAGGTGGTGCTTGGCGATCTGCAGCTTCTCCTCGTCGGTATAGCTGGGCAGCTCGATGACCTCCATCCGGTCCAGCAGGGGCCGGGGGATGGTGTCCAGGGTGTTGGCCGTGGTGATGAACAGCACATCGGACAGGTCGAAGGGCACCTCCAGGAAGTGGTCCCGGAAGGTGGCGTTCTGCTCCCCGTCCAGCACCTCCAGCAGGGCCGAGGCCGGGTCGCCCCGGTGGTCGTGGCCCAGCTTGTCGATCTCGTCCAGCAGGATCAGGGGATTGCAGCTGCCCGCCTGGCTGACGGCGTTGATGATCCGGCCGGGCATGGCCCCCACATAGGTCTTGCGGTGGCCCCGGATCTCCGCCTCGTCACTGACGCCGCCCAGGGAGATGCGGGCCAGCTTGCGGTTCATCGCCTTTGCCATGGACATGGCGATGGAGGTCTTGCCCACGCCGGGGGGGCCCACCAGACACAGCACCTGGCCCTTCAGCTCCGGGGCCAGCTGCTTGACGGCTACGAACTCCAGAATCCGCTCCTTCACCTTGTCCAGGCCGTAGTGATCCCGGTCCAGGGCCTTTTTCACGGCGGCCACGCTGACCTTCTCCTTGGTGGTCTTGCCCCAGGGCAGCTCCAGACACACGTCCAGATAGCTGTGGAGCACGCTGGACTCCGAGCTGCCGAAGGGCTGCTTGGCCAGCCGGCCCAGCTCCTTGTTCAGCTTCTCCCGCACCTGGTCGGGGAGCTTGGCCTTGGCGATCTTCTCCCGGTATTCGGCGATCTCGTCGCCGCCCTCCCCCTCACCCAGCTCGTTCTGGATGGCCTTCATCTGCTCCCGCAGGAAATAGTCCCGCTGCTGGTCGGCCATCTGCTCCCGGGCCTTGCTCTGGATCTCTGCATCCAGAGAGAGGATGTCCACCTCCCGCTGGAGCAGCTTATACAGCTTTTCCAGCCGACGGACCGGGTGCAGCTCCTCCAAGATCTTCTGCTTGTCGGCGCTGCGCATGGCGATGTTCTGGGCGATATAGTCGGCGATATAGCCCGGCTCCTGACTGGCCAGCAGGTGGACGATCAGGTCTGGAGAAACTTTCGGAGCCAGCTCGCTGTACTCCTGGAACAGGTCATAGGTGGCCCGCATCAGGGCCTCCTGACGGGGGGTGGGCCGGTCCGGGGCCTCCTCCTCGGGAATTTCCTGCACCTGGGCCTTCAAATAGGGGGCGGAGGCGGTGAGCTGGATGAGCCGCCCGCGGCTGTGCCCCTCCACCATCACCCGCATGTTGTCCCCGGGCATCCGCAGGATCTGCCGGATGTTGGAGATGGTGCCCACGGTGTACAGGTCCCGGCCGGAGGGCTCCTCCACCGAGATATCCTTCTGGGCCACCAGAAACACCGGCTGCCCGGCGGACATAGCATCCTCCAGGGCCTTGACGGAGATCGCCCGAGCCACCTCGAAGTGGATCATCACGTTGGGGAACACAGTGATGCCCCGCAGCGCGATGACCGGCATGGTGGACACATTGGATAATTCAAACTCTTGACTCATAGTCGATTCACTTCCCTTCAGGGGTATGGCAAAAAGACATCCCGTGCCCGCCGGACCGGGGGCGCTGCGGGATGTCTTCTCTGCATGTTTTCGTCTGTCAGCCCACGTTGGAGCCGGGGATACCGGTCCCGCCGTTCTTAGCCATCAGGGCTGCACGGCCCAGCCGGGGACGCTGGGTACGCTCCGGGTCGTGGGTGAGCTCCGGGGCAGCGCCTTCGGTAAAGCAGTCGGCGTGGACGGTCACCTTGGTAATGGTGGGGTCAGAGGGCACGTTATACATCACCCTGGTCATGACCTCCTCCAGCACCGCCCGCAGGCCGCGGGCTCCGATGCCCCGGTCCACCGCCCGGTCCGCCGCGGCCTTTAGAGCCTCGCCGTCGAAGTCCAGCTCCACCTGGTCATACTCCATCAGCTTCTGATACTGTTTCACCAGGGCGTTTTTGGGCTCGGTGAGGATCTGGACCATCATGTCCCGGTCCAGGGAGTCCAGGGTGGTGATGACAGGCAGACGGCCCACCAGCTCGGGGATGATGCCGAATTTCAGCAGGTCCTGGGGCTGGATCTCCTTCATCAGCTGACCCACATTCCGCTCCTTCTTGCTCTGGATCTCGGCGCCGAAGCCCATGGACCGCTTGTCCAAACGGTTTTCGATGATCTTGTCGATGCCGTCGAAGGCGCCGCCGCAGATGAACAGGATGTTCTTGGTGTCGATCTGAATGAACTCCTGGTGGGGGTGCTTCCGCCCGCCCTGAGGGGGCACATTGGCCACGGTGCCCTCCAGGATCTTCAGCAGGGCCTGCTGCACGCCCTCGCCGGACACATCCCGGGTGATGGAGGTATTCTCGCTCTTCCGGGCGATCTTGTCCATCTCGTCGATGTAGATGATGCCGCGCTCGGCCAGCTCGACGTCAAAGTCCGCCGCCTGAAGCAGCCGGAGCAGGATATTCTCCACATCCTCGCCGACGTAGCCGGCCTCGGTGAGCGTGGTGGCGTCCGCGATGGCGAACGGCACGTTCAGGATCTTGGCCAGCGTCTGGGCGAACAGTGTCTTGCCGGAGCCGGTCGGGCCAATGAGCAGGATGTTGCTCTTTTGCAGCTCCACATCGGTCTGCTGCGCAAAATAGATGCGCTTATAGTGGTTATAGACCGCCACCGACAGCGCGACCTTCGCCGCGTCCTGCCCGATGATATACTGGTCCATATAGGTTTTGATCTCCTGCGGGGTGGGCAGCTTGTCCGGCAGCTCCAGCTGCTGCGCGCTGCCCGCATGCATCTCGTCATGCAGGATCGAGTTGCAGAGATCGACACACTCGTTGCAGATATAGACGTTCGGCCCCGCGATGATCCGGTTGACCTGCTCCTGCCGCTTGCCGCAGAAGGAGCAGCGGATAGAATCCTTTGCCAATGGTCCCTTTCTCCTTTCAGGGAATCGCCCCGTAGGCAGCTGCCCCGTAGGCTTATACATTGGGCTGCGCCGCATAATTTGGCGAAATTCGTCAAATTATGCGGTCGTTGCCCTTATCTCTTATCGATGACCTTGTCGATCAGGCCGTAGGCCACGGCCTCCTCGGCGGTCATGAAGTTGTCGCGCTCGCACGCGGCGGTGATCTCCTCGACGCTCCGGCCGGTGTTGTCCGCCAGAATGGCGTTCAGGCGCTTTTTGATAACCTCCAGCCGTTTCAGGTGGATGGCCATGTCGGTGATCTGGCCCTGCGTCCCGGCGGACGGCTGATGGATCATGATCTCCGCGTTCGGCAGCGCGAGGCGCTTGCCCTTCGTGCCGGATGACAGCAAAAACGCGCCCATCGAGGCGGCCATGCCCACGCAGATCGTGGACACGTCGCACTTGATATACTGCATGGTGTCGTAGATGGCCATGCCGTCGGTGACGGAGCCGCCCGGCGAGTTGATGTAGAACTGGATATCCTTATCGGGGTCCTGCGCCTCGAGATAGAGCAGCTGCGCGACGATCAGGCTCGCCGTCGTGGAGTTGACCTCTTCGGACAGGATGATGATACGGTCGTTGAGCAGGCGCGAGAAAATATCGTAAGACCGCTCGCCGCGGCTCGTCTGCTCGACAACATACGGAACTAAACTCATAGAAATTCTCCTTTCCTCGGCGTCTTGCCAAATGACAGGGCCGCCAATGCAATCCTAACCGGGCAGGCGGAGAATTATTCCTTTTCTGCCTCAGCTTCTGCGGCGGGAGCTTCCTCAGCGGGAGCCTCGGCCGCCTTTTTCTTCGTGGTCTTCTTTGCGGGCTTCTCTTCGACAGCCTTCGCGTTCTCGGCGATGAACTTCGCGGCCTTGCGGGTCTTCAGCTCCTCGCGGACAGAGTCGGCGCTGACGGCGGCCTTGACCTTCTCCAGCTCCATCTGGTACTGGTCGGCCATCTTCTTCAGCTCTTCCTCGACCTCTTCGTCGAGCACTTCGATCTTCTCCGCCTCGGCGACGGCCTCGAGCAGCAGGCTCGTGCGGACGGTCTGCTCCGCCATCGGGCGCAGCGACTGGCGCAGGCCGTCGACGTTGCCGCCCATCATCTTGGCGTAGTCTTCCATCTTCATGCCCTGCATCTGCAGCTGATAGCCGAACTGCTCCATCTGACGGTCGACCTGCTCGTCGATCATGCAGGCCGGGATCTCGACGGTCATGTTCTTCGCGGCGGCGTCGACAGCGGCGTCTTCAAACGCGCGGTCAGACTCTTCCTGGCGGGTCTTGGTCAGGCGGGCCTTGATGTCCTTCTTCAGGTCGGCCAGCGTATCAAATTCGGAAACGTCCTTTGCAAACTCGTCGTCCAGCTCGGGCTTGATGGTCTCCTTGACCTCGTGGACCTTGCACTGGAAGGTCGCGGCCTTGCCGGCCAGCTCCTTGGAGTTGTAGTCCTCGGGGAACGTGACCTCGACGGCCTTCTCGTCGCCGGCCTTCGTGCCGACGAGCTGATCCTCAAAGCCGGGGATGAACGCGCCGGTGCCGAGGTGGAGGTTGTACTTCTCCGCCTTGCCGCCCTCAAACGCCTTGCCGTCGACAAAGCCCTCGAAGTCGATGACAACGGTGTCGCCGTTCTTCGCTTCGCGCTCGACGGTCTCGATGCGGGAGTTGCGCTCGGCCATACGGTTCAGCTCGGCGTCGACGTCGGCCTTACCGACGGACACGGCCTTCTTCGCGACCTCGATGCCCTTGTATTCGCCGAGGGTGACCTCAGGATAGAGCGCGGTGGAAACGGTCAGGGCAACGTTGCCCTCTTCCGTGGTGTCCATATCGACAACAGACGGCGCGCCGACGGCCTTCAGGCCCTGCTCGGTGACGCCCTTCTCATAGATCTCCGGGAAGATCTCGTTGACGGCGTCTTCATAGAACACCGTGGGGCCGTACATGCTCTCGACCATTTTCCGCGGAGCCTTGCCCTTGCGGAAGCCGGGGATCATGATGTTCTTGCGGCACTTGGCATACGCCCTGTTCAGGGCCACTTCAAACTCCGCCTTTTCGATCTCGATGGCGATCTTGGCATTACCGTTTTCTTTTTCTACGCTCTTGACATTCATGTTGGTTTTTCCTCCTATGCGGTGCGGCCGCGGGGCCGTATTTCACCCAAGTAAATTTGAATCCGATTTATTCTATCAGACTTTTCACAAGATTTCCACTCTTTTTTCCGGAAATCTTATGTTTTACAAAAAATTCAGAAGTTTCCTGCCCTCAATCGAAGATCTTCACGGGCCTGAAGTTGACATAATCCGCAGAAACCAGTTGGAATTCGATCCCGTGCCAGTTTCCCTGCAAGGCCAGCCGATGGCTCTCGGCGTGGAGATGGCCGTAATAGCAGCGGCGCACGCCATAGCGCTCCAGCAGCTCCAGAATCTCCGGGCACTCGTAGCCCTGATAGCGCGGCGGATAGTGCAGAAAGCAGAGCTTCTCCCGCTTGCCCGCCGCCTTCAGCGACGTCTCCAGCCGTCCAAGCTCCCGCCGGAACACCTTTTCGTCGTGCGTGCCGCCTTTGTCCTCCTCGTAGAACCAGCCGCGCGTCCCGCAGAGCGCCACGTCGCCATAAAAGCGGCAGTTGTTGTGCAGGATCTCCATGTTGGAGAATCCCTGCTCCGCGCAGAATTTATAGAATTTCGCCGCCGTCGTCCACCAGTAGTCGTGGTTTCCCTTCAGCAGGATCTTCCGGCCCGGAATGGCGCTGATGAACGCGAAGTCCTCCTTCGCCTGCTCGATGCCGAGCGCCCAGCTCAGATCCCCCGGCAGGACGGTCGTGTCCTCCGGCCCGATGACGGCCAGCCCCGCGCGCAGCTTGTCCCTATACCCTTCCCAGCGTCCGCCGAACACATCCATCGGCTTGTCCGCGCCGAGGCTGAGGTGCAGATCCGCGATCACATAAAGCGCCATTTACTGCAAAAACTCCGTCACGACGGCGCGCATCGCGCCCTTGTCCACAACCTCGCCGAAGCGCACCTGCTTCCCAGCCAAACCGGTCAGCGGCGCGGGCGCGGGCCGCCCGGACATCTCGGCAAGCTGGCCGATAATAGCCGTCCCGTTCCGGTGCCCCCTGCACCCCAGCGCATCCAGCACGCTCGCGCAGAACTTGAACGGGCTGGCCGTCGATGCGACGATCATCGGCGTGCCGCTGCCGTCTGCCCTGCGGAACTGCTCCGCCACGCGGTAGGCCACAGCCGTATGCGTGTCGAGTAGATAGCCGCTGCGCTTGTATTCTTCGCCGATCATCGCCTCGGTTCCCGCGTCGTCGCAGAAGCCGCAGGCGAACACAGACTGAATGGCATTTTTGATCTCTTCGGACACGGTGTAGCGTCCCGTCTCGGCAAGCTGCGCCATGTAGCCGCGCACCGCCTCGTCCGAGCCGGACAGCAGATAGAGCAGCCGTTCGAGGTTCGACGAAATGAGGATGTCCATCGACGGCGAGGCCGTCTGATAGAACGGCCGGTTGCGGTCATACGTGCCGGTCGTGAGGAAGTCGGTCAGGACGTTGTTCGCGTTCGACGCGCACACCAGCCGCCGGATGGGCACACCCATGCAGCGGGCGTAGTAGGCCGCGAGGATGTTGCCGAAGTTGCCGGTCGGCACACAGACGTCCACTTTCTCGCCCATCGTGATCTGCTCCGCCGTGACCAAGTCGCAGTACGCCGACACATAATAGACGATCTGCGGCAACACGCGGCCCCAGTTGATCGAGTTGGCCGACGAGAGGAAATAGCCGCGCGCGGCCAGCTCCTCGCGGAGCGAGACGTCGGAGAACAGCGTCTTCACACCGGTCTGCGCATCGTCAAAATTGCCGCGCACCGCGCACACGCCGACGTTGCTGCCCTCCTGCGTGACCATCTGCAATTTCTGAATATCCGAAACGCCGCCGTCCGGATAGAACACGAGAATCTTCGTGTGCTCCACATCGCGGAAGCCCTCGAGCGCCGCCTTGCCCGTGTCGCCAGACGTCGCGACGAGGATGCAGACTGTTTTCTGTTCGCCCGTCTTGCGCAGGCTCGCCGTCAGCAGATACGGCAGCATTTGCAGCGCCATATCCTTGAACGCGCACGTCGGCCCGTGCCAAAGCTCCATCACGTATGCGCCGTCCTCCGTCTTTACAACGGGCGCGGCAGCGGGCGTGTCGAACTTCGCGGGGCCATACGCCTTTTCCGCGAAGCCCAGCAGCTCCTCCTGCGAAAAATCATCGAGATAGAGGCCCATGATGTGCGCAGCCCGCTCCGGATAGGAGCAGCGCGTCAGCTCCGTCAGATCCTCGCGGCTCAGCTGCGGGATCTCCGACGGCAGAAACAGCCCGCCCTCGCGGCTGAGGCCCTGCACAATGGCCTGCGCCGCCGTATACCGCAGCGACGCATCCCGGGTACTTACATAATACATAACTTCACGACCTTCTCCAAGGATTGATAAAACAGGTTCTGGACGATCTGCTCGCCGAAGCCCCAATTTTCAAAATTTGTTTCCAGCAGCGCATAGTCGCGCAGCCCGTGCATCCCATCCGGCAGCGTGCTACATCCGTCCAGATCGCCGCCGAGCGCGAGATGGCCGTCGCCGCCCAGAGCCAGAAAATGCTCCAGATGGCGGCGCACATCGTCCATTGTGGCCCGGCCGGATTCGTGCAAAAATGCAGCATAGAGATTCAGCCCCGCAGTACCCCCCAGATCGCAGATCGCGCGGAACTGCTCGTCCGTCAGATTACGCACATGGCCGCAGACGGCCTTCGCGTTGCTGTGGCTCGCGACGATGGGCTTCTCCGCAATCTCGCAGATATCCCAGAACGTACGCTCCGAGCTGTGGCTCACGTCCACGATGATCCCGGCCCGCTGCGCCCGCCGCACGAATTCGCGCCCCTGCGCCGTCAATCCGCCGCCGGTCATGCAGGAGCCGGCCAGCGCATTCTCCGCGTTCCACACCGGCGCAATCATCCGCACGCCGCGCGCGGCCAGTTCCTCCAGCCGTCCCGGATCGCAGTCGAACGCCTCTGCGCCCTCGATCGAGAGCGCCGCGCCCACGCCGCCGTTTTGCAAAATGGCCGAGACGTCCGCCGACGTCCGGCAGCGCGGAATGTTGTGTTCTCGGAGCTGCTCCGAAAAATAGGCCATCGCAGATGCAAAGCGCTCCTCATCGGTCTGCGCATTTTTGATCCAGACCGTGCAGAACGCAAAAAACTGGACATAGGCCGGGAATTCTGCCGCCTGCGCGAGGCTGATCTGCCCGCTGTTCTCCGCAAGCGATTCTCCCTTGCGCCAGAGTTCCACTGCTGTATCGCAATGCCCGTCCAGAACCGGATATTTCATCAAAACGCATCCTCCAGTTGCCGGATGACCGGCTGTTTCGTTGCCATGCCGTCCGGCGCATAAATTTCGATCACGTCAAAGCGCGGCTGTAAGCGCGTCTCGTGGCCCTCGAGCCAGAGCAGCGCCGTCTGCCGCAGGCGTTCCTGCTTCCGCGCGTCGACAAACTCGCGCGCCGCGCCATATTCCGCCGACTTGCGCAGCTTGACCTCTGCGAAGATGAGGAATTTTCGATCCTCCGCGATCACATCGATCTCGCCGAAGCGGCTGCGGTAATTGCACGCCACAATGCGGCACCCGCGCCCGCGCAGATACTCGCACGCCAGCGCCTCGCCCCACGGGCCGAGCAGGTCACGCCTTCTCATAGAATTTTCTCAAGAATGTCTGTCGGTGCTCCTCGCACGGGCCGAACTCCGTCAGCGCGGCATAGTGCCGCTTCGTGCCGTAGCCCTTGTGAACGGCGAAGCCGTACTGCGGATACTTTGCGTCCAGCACCTCCATCCAGCGATCCCGCGTCACCTTCGCGAGGATCGACGCCGCAGCAATCGAGGCTGACAGCCCGTCTCCTTTCACGATTGTCCGCGTCGGGATGCCAAGCCCCGGATCGCGGTTCCCATCAACGAGCGCCAGCTCCGGCTGGACGCCAAGCTGCTCGACGGCGCGGCGCATTGCGAGGAACGTCGCCTGCAAAATATTGATCTCGTCGATCTCCTGATGGCTCGCGAACGCGATGCCGTAGGCCACGGCGTTCTCCACGATTACATCATATAATTCGCGCCGCCGCTTGTCCGTCAGCTTTTTCGAGTCGTTCAGGCCCTCGATCCGGCAGTCCGGCGGCAGGATCACCGCCGCCGCGCACACTGGCCCGGCCAGAGGCCCGCGCCCGGCTTCGTCGATCCCGCAGACCAGCTTGTATCCGTCCGAAAACGCCGCGTGCTCGTAGGCCCAGAGGTCGACTATTTCTGTTTCTCTCATGCTTCCTCCAACATCTCCGGCGTCTCGAGCGTAAAGCGTCCGAGCTTGCAGCTGCGGTATTCGTCGAGCAGCACCTTTGCCATCCGCTCGGTGTCCACCTCGCCGCCGGAGATCAAAAATCCGCGCTTGCGCCCTGCGGCCTCCACGAGATCCCACGGGTCAAACTCCTCCGGAATTTCAATCTTATATCGCTCGCGGATCGCATCCGGATATTCCTTCGCCAACAGCTCCATCAGGTGGAACGCCAGTGTCTCCGTGTCAATGACATCGTCCTTCACCGCGCCGGTGTAGGCCAGGCGCATCCCGACCTGCGGGTCTTCAAACTTCGGCCAGAGGATGCCCGGCGTGTCGAGCAGGAGCAGCCCCTGATCCACCGTGACCCACTGCTTGCCGCGCGTGACGCCGGGGCGGTTCTCGGCCTTCGCGCCCTTGCGGCCTGCGATCTGGTTGATGAAGGTCGACTTGCCGACATTCGGGATTCCGACCACCATCAGCTTCAGCGGCCGGCCCACCTGCCCTTTTTCGGCGTAGCGCGCCAGCTTCTCGGCCAGCAGCGTCCGCACCGCCGGCGCAAACTGGTTGATCCCCTTGCGGCTCTTGCAGTCCGTCTGAATGACGGCCCAGCCCTTCCGCTTGAAATACTCGCTCCACCGCGCCACCATAGCCGGGTCTGCCATGTCGATGCGGTTGAGAATGATCATGCGCGGCTTGCTGCCGCAGATCGTATCGATATCCGGGTTCCGGCTCGAGATCGGGATACGCGCATCCAGAATCTCACATACAGCGTCGACCAATTTGAGGTCTTCCTCCATGATCCGCCGCGTCTTCGTCATGTGGCCGGGATACCACTGGATGTTCATGCTCTTTTCGTCCATCTTACGCTACCGCTCCGATCCGGCGCCACACACGTCCGCCAGTGATGTTGCCCTGTTTATCCGTCTGGCTGCCCGGCACGACAATCAGCAGCACCCGGCCCGAGATCTGGCTTTCCAACCGGCGCGAAGCGGCTGTCCGCCGACTCGTTTCGGTTGTCACCCATCACAAATACACTCCCCTCCGGCACTTCGACCGGGTAATCGAGTCCCATTCCGTATTCCAGATAACTTTTATACGTTGGTTCGTTGACATAATCTTCATCCAACGCCGCACCGTCCACATAGACGATGCCTTGCTCGAAATCAATGTCGACAGTCTGTCCGCCGGTGGCAATGACGCGCTTGACGATCGGCTTATCAAAATAATCGACCTTGAGCACGACAATATCGCTCTGTTTCACATTGCGGTACAGGAAATTACTCTCAAGCACGAGATAGTCCTTGTCGACAAGCGTCGGATACATCGAGCTGCCGTCCACCGCAACGAGACGGAAGAAAAACGTAAACAGGATCGTCACAATCGCCAGCAGATAGACCATATCATGCAGGAACGCCAGCGATTCCCAGCCGCGCTCCGTTTTCTTTGCGTCCTGCGCAGCAGCTTCGTTCTGCTCCGGCTGCAAGTTCTCCCTCTGTTCATCCATGGCTGATCCCCCCGGTGGTCAAAGTTAGAAGTATTATACACGATTCGAGACAATAAAAAAAGAGGCAAATCACATTTTTCCGCCCAAAGGCCCCCTCTACCAAGAGGGGGCTGTCGTCGAAGGCGACTGGGGAGAAACCCCGCCGCAGCGGATAGGCTCCCTTGTGTAAAGGGAGCTGTCACGGCGAAAGCCGTGACTGAGGGATTGTCAGGCGGGCGATGCCCGCCCCTACGAATTTGATCGCACTTCCGGCGGTGAACGTAGGGGCGACCATTGGTCGCCCGCTTCTTTGCAACCCCATTTCTTTCTGGCAGAGGAAGAAAAGAATAGGTTCAAAAAATTTCTGTATGGGACGCAAAAAGGACCGCGCCTTGCGGCGCGGTCCTCGCTGTTCAGATGAAATTGATCTGAATTAGCCCTCGTTCTTCATGCGGGCGAAGCAATCGCTGCAATAGACGGGACGGTCGGACTTCGGCTCGAACGGGACACGGGCTTCGCCGCCGCAGGCAGCGCAGGTCGCGGTGAAGTATTCACGCGGGCCACGGGTGGCGTTCTTGCGGGCGTCGCGGCAGGCCTTGCAGCGCTGAGGCTC
>USDP01000030.1 GCA_900553545.1 uncultured Eubacteriales bacterium
AGTTTTGAGCCTCATGGTGTGTAGAAGAGGATGCTCAGGGCGATGAAGATCTGGGCCATGTAATAGAGCACGTGGAGGACGGCATTGCGGTAGGGGCTGTCGTTCCGGCCGAAGGAGAGAACAACGAGCATATTGTCACTCAGGCTGAAGCAGAGTCCGCCGAGGAAGAACATGAACAGTGCGCGATCACTCGTCAGCAGCACGCCGGTCAGCGAACAGGCCGCGACGAAGATCACACACCCGATATAGATCACGCCGAGCGGCATGATCTTCCCAGCCTTGACCTCCATTGCATGGGAATAGAAGCCCGCGACGGCCAGCGCGACGAGCGTGATCGGAATGGCATAGGTCCAGGCGCGCGGGGCAGCCGTGAGCACGGCGAGGATGTAGAGCACGTGACCGGCAAAGAACGCGAGCGTGCCGGAGACGAAGCAGAGGTCGTGCGTTTTCTTGCTCAGATAGCGCAGCGCGAGCAGCAGATCGCCCAGCATCCCGAGCGCCAGACCGATGACGACATAGATCGCATAGACGCTCTGTCCGCGCAGGCGCGTGCAGTGGATGCCGAGCAGGACAAACAGCAGAGAGGCTGTTGTTTTCAGAATGATGCTTGCCACATTGCGCCGCCGGTAGGACTGCATGATGAACAGCGTCTCTAAGATCGCCCCAGCTGCGATGAGGAGGATCGATAACATGAGCAGTCTCCTTCCGTTTTCTCGATTTTATCATATCACAGGCGGGAAAAGCTGTCAATTTCGTCGGAAAAGAAATTGACAGCGGCGGCGCGATGGCGTAAGATAGAAAAAACGACCAAGGAGGCGCAATACCATGCGTGATTATGCGGTAGAATTGGAAAAACGGGTGGCGTTCATCCAGGACGTGCTGAGCAAGTCCGGCGCGAAGGGCATTGTCTTCGGCAACTCCGGCGGCAAGGATTCCGCCCTCGTCGGGATCCTCTGCAAAAAGGCGTGTGACAACACCGTCGGTATCATGATGCCGTGCGAGTCGAAGCGGAACTTCGGCATTGACATGGACGACGGCGGAGAGGTGGCAAAGCAGTTCGGCATTGAAAATCGCACCGTTGACATCACCGAGACGAAGCAGACGCTGGTCAAGGCGCTCAGTCAGGTGACGGAGCTGAACCAGCAGGCCCTGACCAACATCAACCCGCGCCTCCGGATGGCGACGGTCTATGCCGTGGCTGCGGCGGAGGGCCGTCTTGTGGCCGGAACGGGCAACCGCTCCGAGGCGTACATGGGCTACTTCACAAAGTGGGGCGACGGCGCATACGATCTCAACCCGATCGCCGATCTGACCGTTACCGAGATCTACGAGTTCCTCCGCTATCTGAACGCGCCGCAGAGCATCATTGACAAGGCTCCGTCTGCCGGCCTCTTCGAGGGGCAGACCGACGAGGCCGAGATGGGCGTGACCTACGCGGCGATCGACCGCTTCCTTCTGACCGGTGAGGGAGAGGAAGCTGACCTTGCGATCATCGACCGGTTCCACAAGCGCTCGGAGCATAAGCGCACCGGCGCAGCCACCTATCAGGGATAAAATCGACGAACACCGCCCGGGAGGGCGGTGTTCTTGTGTGTTTCATATATTTAGGGGCGACCATTGATTGCCCATGTTTTTGCGCCCCCATTCTTTTCTTTCTCTTTTCGGAGAAAGAAAAGAACTGCCGCGCCCGGTGAAGAAAAGAAAGGAGACGACCAGAGAACCTTTCGGATGGTTCTCTGGACTCTCCATCGACCAGAGCCTTGCTCTGGACTTGCGGCGTATGGAAGTCTTGGCTTTTGCCGTATTCGCAGGCAGAGAAATGAGCGCCATCAGCAAGATCGCGTGCGGCACGGGAAGTGCTTCCGGTTTTGCATGGCCCGCTTTCTTTTCTTTCTGAAGGAGAAAGAAAAGGACGGTTTCAAAAATGTGAGCCTACCTGCTATGGTGGGAAAGATGAGGGTTGCATCAGGCGGGATCTCCTGATAAAATGGGGGAAAAGGAGGCGGGCGGATGAAACAGACGACGCTTTGCTATCTCGAACAGGACGGGCGCTATCTGATGCTGCACCGCGTCCGCAAGGCACACGACGAGAACCACGACAAGTGGATCGGCGTGGGCGGAAAATTTGAAGACCGCGAAAGCCCCGAGGACTGCGCGCGGCGCGAGGTGCTGGAGGAGACTGGCCTGACATTGACAGATTACCGCTACTGCGGGATCATCACGTTCGTCTCCGACCAGTGGGAGACGGAATACATGCACCTGTTCCACGCGACGGGCTTCACCGGCGCGCTGCGCGAGTGCGACGAGGGCGTGCTCGAATGGGTGCCGATTGAACAGATCAACGCGCTGCCCGCGTGGGAGGGCGACAAGATCTTCCTCGCCCTGATGCAGCAGAACAGGCCGTTTTTCTCGCTGAAGCTCGTCTACGAGGGCGAGCATCTGGCCGAAGCCGTCCTGGACGGAGAAAGGATCCGATGATGGAGCATTTATTGATCAGCGCGTGCCTGCTCGGCGCGCAGTGCCGCTACGACGGACAGAGCAAGCCGGTATTGGAGATGGTGGCGCTTTCGGAGCAGTTTGACCTTGTGCCGCTCTGCCCGGAGCAGCTCGGCGGTCTGCCGACGCCGCGCACCCCGGCGGAGCGCATCGAGGATCGCGTGATGACGAAGGATGGGCGCGACGTGACGGCCGAATACCGGCACGGCGCGGAACAGGCGCTGCATCTCGCGCGCCTCTGCGGCTGTAAGATTGCGCTGTTGAAGGAGCGCAGCCCAAGCTGCGGCTCCGGCACGATCTACGACGGGACGTTCACCGGCGGGCTGACCGCGGGCGACGGCGTGACGGCGGCGCTGCTGCGGGAAAACGGCATCACGGTCTACGGCGAGAGCGAGATCGGGCGGCTGCTCGAAGAGCATGGCCAGCCCATGGAAGCAATGTTTTGAAAATCAAAAACCTGCGAACCGGACGGTTCGCAGGTTTTTTGAGGTTAGACCATGCGGCAGGACTCGCAGTCCTCCTGCTTTGGGAACTTCGACTTGTCGTAGGGGATATTGTTGCGCTCGTAATAGTCCTGCACGGCGGATTTGACGGCCTCTTCGGCCAGCACGGAGCAGTGCAGCTTGTGCGCGGGCAGACCGCCCAGCGCGTCGACGACCTCTTTGTTCGTCAGGGCCAGCGCCTCTTCGACAGTTTTGCCCTTGATCATCTCGGTCGCGATGGAGGACGAGGCGATGGCGCTGCCGCAGCCAAACGTCTCGAACTTGACGTCCTCGATGCGGTCGTCCTTGATCTTGAGGTACATCTTCATGATGTCGCCGCACTTTGCGTTGCCGACCTCGCCGACGCCGTTCGCGTCCGGGAGTTCACCGACGTTGCGGGGGTTGCGGAAATGATCCATGACGGTTTCGGTATATAAAGCCATAATTCAGCACTCCTTTCGATGTTACGCCAGCACAAAGCTGCGCTTGCCGTTCACGAGATCCTGCCACACCGGGGACATGCCGCGGAGATATTCCACGACCTCGGGGATGGCCTTCAGCATATAGTCCACTTCTTCCTCGGTGTTCCACTCGCTGAGGCTCAGGCGCAGCGAGCCGTGCGCGACCTCATGCGGCCGCCCGATGGCGAGCAGCACGTGGCTCGGGTCGAGCGAACCGGAGGTGCAGGCGCTGCCGGAGCTGGCGCAGATGCCCTTGTCGTCGAGCAGAAGCAGCAGGCTCTCGCCCTCGATGCCCTCGAAGCAGAAGTTTACATTGCCGGGCAGACGGTGGACAGGATCGCCGTTGAGGATACTGTGCGGGATCTTGGCGAGGCCCGCGATCAGCTTGTCCCGCAGGGCGGAGACCTTCACGGCATTCTCGTCGATGTGCTCGCACATGTCCTTCAGCGCCGCGGCCATGCCGACGATGCCGGGGATGTTCTCGGTGCCAGCACGCTTGCCGCGCTCCTGTGCGCCGCCCTCGATGATGTTCGTGAGAATGATGCCCTTGCGCGCATAGAGCACGCCGACGCCCTTCGGCCCGTGGAACTTGTGGCCGGAGAGGGAGAGCATGTCGATGTTCTGCTCCTGCACGTTGATGTGCAGATGGCCCGCTGCCTGCACGGCGTCGGTATGGAAGAGGACGCCCGCTTCTTTGCAGACTGCACCGATTTCTGCGATGGGCAGCACAGAGCCGATCTCGTTGTTGGCGTACATGATGGTCACGAGGCAGGTGTCTGGGCGGATGGCTGCCTTGACCTGCTCGGCGGTGACGGTGCCGATCTCGCCGACCGGCAGCAGCTCGACCTCAAAGCCCTCTTTTTCGAGCTTTTTCAGCGTGTGCAGCACAGCATGGTGCTCAAACGCGGTGGAAATGATGTGCTTTTTGCCCTTCTTCGCGCCGAGCCGCGCGGCAGAGACGATGGCCTGATTGTCAGCCTCACTGCCGCCGGAGGTGAAGTAAATATCGCGCGCCTGACAGCCGAGACAGGCTGCGACGGTCTCACGTGCCGCCTGAAGCGTCTCCGCGGCCTTCTGGCCGACGGAATGCAGGCTCGAGGGATTGCCGTAGACGTCCGTCAGACACGGCAGCATCGCGTCGAGCGCGACCTGGCTGGGCTTCGTCGTGGCGGCGTTGTCCGCATAAACAAACATGGAATGACCTCCTTGGGATACGGGCGGCGCCGCACCTGGCCGCAGCCGCCTAAAACATAGTTTTTTTATGGGTTTATCATAGCACAAAAACCTACTTTGTCAATAGGTTTATGGAAACAACATAAAATATTTACTTTTTCACGCTTGGGCAGCCGCCGATCTCGGCGCCGCCGTCGAGCAGGCTTGTCAGCGTGACTTCGTCGAGATAGCCACAGATCAGGGACTCTAATTTTTCCCAGACCGGCAGCGTCCGGCACGATCCCGCCTTCGGGCAGGGCGTGGCTCCGGCCTCCAGACAGGATACCGGCGCGAGCGAACCCTCGGCCAGCCGCAGAATTTCGCCGACGGAATAGTCGCACGGCTTGCGCGCAAGGCGATAGCCGCCGCCCTTGCCGCGCTGCCCTTCAACAAGTCCGGCTCTGGCCAGCGTGGAGATGATGCTCTCCAGATATTTTTCCGACGCCTCCTGCCGTTCGGCGATTGCGGGAAGCGGAATAAAGGCCCCCGGCTCCTGCTGGGCCAGATCGAGCATGATGCGCAGCGCATAGCGCCCCTTGGTGGAAATCAGCATAAAAAAGACTCCCTCAGATTGATAAACCTAGTATACCACTATGTTTATCGTTTATCAAGCATCCGGCGGAAAAACGCCGGATGACTTGACAAATGAAAAAAGATACATATTATTATAAAATATCAAGGCGAGACCGCAGGATTGTCGGAAAAGATCCGCCGAAGCGCGCGGTGTTGCCTTAAAGGAGGCATATTTTGTCTGTTTCTGCAATTTGGGCCGGGGTTCGGTCACGGGTGCGGCGGATGCGTCCGCCGCAGATTATTGCGCTGGTCTTTCTCGCGATCATTCTGCTGGGCAGTGCGCTGCTCTGTTTGCCCGCCGCGTCGAAGCGCGGAGAGCCGACTGATTTCCTGACGAGCTTATTTACAGCCACGTCCGCTACCTGCGTGACAGGACTCGTCCGCGTGGACACCGGCACGTATTGGAGCGGCTTTGGGCAGGCGGTCATTCTGGTGATGATCCAGATCGGCGGGCTTGGCTTTATGACCATCGCGTCCATCTTCTTTTTTGCACTGCGGCGGAAGATCGGCCTGCGGCAGCGGCTGGTGCTGGCGCAGGCGCTGAGCTTTGATCAGATCAGCGGTGTGGTCGGACTGGTGCGGAACGTGCTGCTCGGGACGCTGGCCGTCGAGGGCGCAGGCGCGCTGATTTTGATGCTGCGGTTCTGGCCGGAGTTTGGCTTGGGCCGCGCGGTGTGGTACGGCGTGTTCCACTCCGTTTCGGCCTACTGCAACGCGGGCTTCGACGTGCTGGGCGACCTCGCCTCCGGCGGGAGCCTCTGCGGCTATGTGGACGACCCGGTGGTGAATCTGACGATCATGGCGCTCATCACGATCGGCGGACTCGGCTTCGCGGTCTGGGGCGACATCCGGAAAAACCGGAGATTTTCGCGTTTGAGTGTCTATTCCCGGCTCGTTGTGGCCATTTCGCTGGGTCTGACGCTGGGCGGCGCGGCGGTGATCGCGCTGCTGGAATGGAACAACCCCGGCACGATCGGCGGACTGAGCGCGGGCGGAAAGGTACTTGCGAGCCTGTTCCAGTCTGTGACGCTGCGCACGGCGGGCTTCGCCAGCTTTGACCAAAACGCGCTGCGCGACGTGACGAAGGCCGTGTGCGATGTGCTGATGTTCGTCGGCGGGTCGTCCGGCTCGACGGCGGGCGGCGTGAAAACCGTGACGGTCGGCGTGCTGGTGCTGGCGGCGGTCGGGACGGCGAGAGGGCGGACGCACATCACGGCGTTCAAGCGGACGATCCCGCAGAGCACGGTCGCGAACGCGGGGTCCATCGCGCTGCTGATGCTGACGCTGGGCGCTGTCGGCGCAGGCACCATTGCGGTGATCGACGGCGTCAGCTTTGAAAATGCCATCTACGAGACGATCTCGGCGCTCTGTACCGTGGGCCTGACGACGGGCATCACAAGCGGTCTGGGCCTCGCGTCGTGCCTGATTTTGATCATATTTATGTTTTTTGGCCGCGTCGGCATCATGACCATCAGCGTGGGCTTCATGATGGCGAATCCGGCGGAGGATCGCATCACCTACGCGCAGACGCGCGTGATGATCGGATAGGAGGCTTGTATGAAGAAAACCTATGCTGTGATCGGGCTGGGGCGGTTCGGCACTGCGGTGGCCGAGCGGCTTTATGCCCTGGGAAATGAAGTGCTGGTAATTGACGACGACGCGGAGCGCGTGCAGCGGATGGAATCCCGCGTGACCTACGCCGTCGTGGCCGATGCACGGGACGAGGCGGTGCTCCGCTCGCTCGGCATGCGGAACTATGACTGCGCGATCGTGGCCATCGGGACGGATCTGGCCGCAAGCATCGTCATCACGATGAACCTCAAGGAGCTTGGCGTGCCGCAGGTGGTCTGCAAGGCCGAGGGCGACATGCAGAAGCGCGCACTGGAGAAGATCGGCGCGGACAAGGTGCTCATCCCGGAGCGGGAGGCCGGCGTGAAGCTGGCGCAGGCGGTCACATCGTCGAGCATCCTCGATTTCATCGAGCTGTCCGATCAGTACGGCATCGCGGAGCTGACGCTCCCGGAGGCGTGGGTCGGCAAGACGATCCGCGAGCTGAACATCCGGGCAAAGTATGGCGTGAACATTATCGCTGTGCGCGAAAACGGAAAGATCAACGTCGTGCCGGATGCGGACGAGCCGCTGCCCGAGGGGTGCGTGCTTGTGGCCGTCGGGGCGAACGACAAGCTGACGAGGCTGAGGGGATGAGAGAAGAGCGCATTACCAGCCGCCAGAATCCGCTGCTGCGGCACGCGAAGAAGCTGCTGACCTCCCGGAGCTATCGGGAGGCGTGCGGCGAGTTCGCTGCCGACGGGACAAAGCTGCTGGAAGAAGCGGCCCGGTGGGTGCCGGGGCTGCATACGGTCATTGCGGCCGATGATGTCGAAATTTGTCGTTTGCCGGAGGAAGTCCGCGTTGTGCGCGTCCCGCGCGACGTGATGGCGAGCGTCTCGCAGATGGACGCGCCGCAGGGCGCGATTTTCCTTTGCCGGACGCCGCAGCCGCCGCAGGCGGAGATCCTGCCGGGGACACTTCTGCTCGACGGGATTCAGGACCCCGGTAATCTGGGGACGATTTTGCGGACGGCGGACGCGCTGGCCGTGCCAGTGGTGCTGCTGCCCGGCTGCGCCGACGTGTGGAACCCGAAGGTGGTGCGCGCGTCGATGGGCGCGGCGTTCCGCGCTGTGCCGGTTTCGATGACGCGGGAAGCGGCTGTCGCAAGCTGCCGGGCAAACGGTGTGCGCCTGCTTGCCACGGCGCTGCGCGCCGACGCGCATGATCTGCGCGAAGAGGCGCTTTCGCAGACCGCTGTGATCATCGGCTCGGAGGGGCAGGGCGTCTGCCGGGAGCTGCTGGACGCGGCGGACGGCACGGTCATCATCCCGATGCAGAGCCACTGTGAATCGCTGAACGCGGCCGTCGCCGCGACCATTGTGATGTGGCAAATGCGCCGCTAACTTAAATGACAGGTAAAAGATAGAAATATACGGGCAGATTTGCGGCCCTCGGCAAAGGCAACGCAAAGCTGCCCACCAGGAAAGGGACTGAGGAGCGGTGCTGGAATACTGGCTGTGGCTGACAACCCGGCGTGGACTGGGACGGCAGGGAATGCACGCGGCGCTGCGGCGGTTCGGATCGCCGGAGGCGGTCTTCTACGCGGACGCAGAGGCATATCGCGGCATCGAGGGCCTGAAAAACGCGGAACCGCTCGAGGACAAGGATCTCACGGAGCCGCGCCGCATCCTCTCGGAATGTCACCGCAAGAGCATCCACATCCTCACCTGGCAGGACGCGGCCTATCCGGCGCGGCTGCGCAGCATTGACGATCCGCCGCTGCTGCTCTACTATCAGGGGACGCTCCCGGACATTGATGCGGAGCCGGTCATCGCCATGGTCGGCACGCGGCACGCCTCGCTCTACGGCTTGCAGCAGGGCAAAATGCTTGGCTATCAGATGGGAAGGCTGGGCGCGATTGTGGCGTCCGGCGGAGCCGACGGTGTGGATACGGTGTGTTTGACCGGCGCACTGACGGCGGGTGGGCCGGTGATCGCGGTGCTGGGCTGCGGCGTGGATGTGGCGTATCCGGCGAAGAACAGGGGACTGTTTGAGGATATCCGCTATCACGGCTGCCTCATCAGCGAATTCCCGCCGGGGACGCCGCCGTATCCGGACAATTTCCCGGTGCGCAACCGCATCCTGAGCGGCATTTCGGTCGGCGTGGTGGTTGTGGAAGCGCCGAGAAAAAGCGGCGCGCTCATCACAGCCAGCCGCGCGCTCGAACAGGGGCGCGATGTGTTTGCGCTGCCCGCGAACGTCGGCAGCCCGACCTCGGAGGGGAATCTACAGCTTTTGAAGGACGGCGCGACGCTCATTTCTGAGGGCGCGGACGTGATGCGCGAGTATGCGCCGCTCTATCCGGACCGCATCGCCTTCCAGCCGCCCGCTGTACCGATGACGCTGACAGCGGCCGAGACGAAGGCCGCGCGGCCCGCAAAAGTGGCGGAGGAACGCACTTTCCCGAAAAAAGTCGACAAAAAAGACGTTGACAATCTGGAAAACAGGGCTTATATTGACGTACAGGAAATTTCAGACAAGCTCAGCCCGGATGAGGCGGCGGTGATCGGCCTGCTCGGCGCGCAGCCGCTGCCGATGGATGAGATCATCGACCGGAGCCAGCTGCCTGCGGCGCGGGCCCTCGCGGCCATCACGCTGCTGGAGGTCAAGCAATACATCCGGCGGCTGCCGGGCAAGCGCTTTACGCTGGGCGAAAAACGCTGAAACAACACCGCGGAAGCGGAAACAAGATAGATTTGGAGAATACCGACAACATGCCAAAAACGAATCTGGTGATCGTCGAGTCGCCGTCGAAGGCGAAGACAATCGGAAAATATCTGGGGCCGGAGTTCACGGTCAAGGCCAGCATGGGCCATCTGCGCGATTTGCAGAAGAGCACGATGAGCGTGGACATCGAACACGATTTTGAGCCGGAATATGTTCCGCTCAAGGGCAAGGAAGAGACCATCGAAGAACTACAGAAGGCCGCCGCGAAAAGCGCGAATATCTACCTCGCAACTGACCCGGACCGCGAGGGCGAGGCCATCTCGTGGCATTTGAAATATCTGCTGAACATCCCGGACGACAAGACGTACCGCGTGACGTTCAATGAAATTACGCGCGACGTGGTGCGCAAGTCCATTCAGGCCCCGCGCGCCATCGACCAGAATCTCGTCGACGCGCAGCAGGCGCGGCGCGTGCTCGACCGCATCGTCGGCTATCAGCTCAGCCCCCTGCTCTGGAAGAAGATCCGCAAGGGCCTGTCCGCCGGGCGCGTGCAGTCGGTGGCGACGCGGCTGATTGTCGACCGGGAGAACGAGATCCGCGCCTTCCAGCCGCAGGAATACTGGTCACTGGATGTGAACCTGGCCCGCGTGGGCAAGCCCGGCAGCTTTGTGGCGCACTATTATGGAGACCCGAAGAAGCGCGAGCTGCCGAACCGCGAGACGGTCGACGCCATTCTGGAGGAGCTGAAGACCGGCGAATTCCGCGTGGAGAGCATCAAGAACACCGAGAAGAAGAAGAATCCCGCGCCGCCGTTCATCACGTCGACGCTCCAGCAGGAGGCGTCCCGCAAGTTCAACATGACGCCGCGGCGCACGATGATGATCGCGCAGCAGCTCTATGAAGGTGTGGAGATCACGGGCGAAGGCTCGGTTGGTCTGATCACATATATGAGAACCGACTCGCTGCGCATCTCGGAGGAGGCGCTGGCCGCGGCGGCGGATGTGATCAAAAGCCGCTATGGCGCGGCCTATTATCCGGGCAGCCCGCGGCGCTATAAGCCGAAATCCGGCGCGCAGGATGCGCACGAGGCCATCCGGCCGAGTCATGTGGAGCTGACGCCGGAGATGGTGGAGCACGACCTGACGAAGGACCAGTTCCGGCTCTATAAGCTGATCTGGAGCCGTTTTCTGTCTTCGCAGATGGCGAGCGCCGTCTATGACGTGACGGCCATCGAGTCCAGCTGCGGGAAGCACCTGTTCCGTGCGAGCCATCAGAGTATGCGCTTTTCCGGCTTCACAGCCATCTATGAGGAGGGCCGCGATGACGAGCAGGAGAAGATGGATTCGCCGCTGCCCGACCTGAACGAGGGCGAGGCGCTGACGCCGACGCAATATGACCCGCAGCAGCATTTCACGAAGCCGCCCGCGCGCTACACCGAGGCGACGCTCGTGCGCGCGATGGAGGAAAAGGGCGTGGGCCGTCCTTCGACCTACGCGGCCATCATCGCGACCATTCAGGACCGCGAATACGTCTCAAAGACCGACAAGCGCCTGGCCCCGACGCCGCTCGGCGAGGTGGTCAACGGGCTGATGGTGGAGCGGTTTTCGGATATTGTCAACGTGGAGTTCACGGCGGACATGGAAAAGCAGCTCGACCGCGTGGAGGAAGGGCAGGTCTACTGGAAGGAAGTCCTGCGGAAGTTCTACGGCGGCTTCCATCAGGAGATGCTGGACGCGGAGCAGGCGCTCGACGGCGTGCGGCTGAAGGTGCCGGATGAGGTGACAGACGAGAAGTGTGAGCTTTGCGGGCGGAACCTCGTCGTAAAGACGAGCCGCTTCGGCAAATTCCTTGCCTGTCCGGGCTATCCCGAGTGCAAGTTCACGAAGCCCATCACCGAGAAGATGCCGGGCCGCTGCCCGAAGTGCGGCAGCGCGATTTTGAAGCGGAAGTCGAAGCGCGGCTACGCCTATTACGCCTGTGAGCGCGGGGCCGAATGCGGCTTTATGACGTGGGACGTGCCGACCGATCAGGATTGCCCGGTCTGCGGACAGACGATGTTCAAGCGCTCCGGGCGCGGCGCGATGAAGCCGTTCTGCATCAACCCGGAGTGCGAGAACTTCCTGCCGGAGGACAAGCGCGGCTATCGCCGGAAGGCATCCTCGACCGGCGCGGCGACCGCCGAGAGCAATGCGGAGGCGGCAGCCGAGGCCGAGCAGGAGATTTTGACCGAGAAAAAGGCAAAATCCGCTGCGAGGAAGGCCGAAAAGGCCGAAAAGACCGCGGAAAAGAAGCCCGCCGCGAAGAAGTACGCAGCGTCGAAAGCGGACGCCAAAAAACCGGCGGCGAAGAAACCTGCCGCAAAGAGCACGGCGGCGAAGAAGCCCGCTGCGAAGAAGACGACAACCACCAGGACGACCGCCGCGAAAAAGACGGCGAAGAAGGATACGGAATGAAACTGGAATGTACCGTGGTCGGCGCGGGGCTGGCCGGCTGTGAAGCGGCATGGCAGCGGCGTCCATGTGACGCTGCACGAAATGAAGCCGCAGAAGATGACGCCTGCACACCATTGCAATGACTTTGCGGAGCTGGTCTGCTCCAATTCGCTGCGCGGCGACCGGCTGGAAAATGCAGTTGGTCTTTTGAAAGAAGAGCTGCGGCGGCTGGGGAGCCTGATCTTACAGTGCGCCGAAGCCAACCGCGTGGAGGCTGGCGGCGCGCTGGCCGTCGACCGCTACGGCTTTTCCGGCATGGTGACGGAGAAGATCAGATCGCACCCGAACATCACCGTGGTCGAGGGCGAGGTGACCGAGGTCCCGCAGGGGCCGGTCATCATCGCGACTGGCCCGCTGACGAGCGACGCGCTCGGCGCGGCGATCCAAACCTATTTCGGCGGCGCGGACTATATGAGCTTTTTTGATGCGGCGGCGCCGCTCGTGAGCTTTGAGTCCATCGACATGGAGCGGGCCTGGTTCGCCTCCCGCTACGACCGTGGCGAAGCAGATTATGTCAACTGCTCGATGGAGCGCGACGAGTATGCCGCGTTCGTCGAGGCGCTGACCACAGCCGAAGAGGCGGAAGTCCACGGGTTTGAGGACTCGAAGGTGTTCGAGGGCTGTATGCCCGTGGAGGTCATGGCGCGGCGCGGCTTTGACACGCTGCGCTACGGGCCGCTGAAGCCCGTCGGCCTGAAGGACCCGAA
>USDP01000031.1 GCA_900553545.1 uncultured Eubacteriales bacterium
ACGCTCATGGATGCTGCCGCTCCGCCAGGATTGTAACCGGCTTCCACAAGATACTGGAATCCTAAGCTGTCAGCTTCTTTCTCCTGATCCTTGGTAAATACCGCATTAGAAATATAATTG
This sequence comes from uncultured Eubacteriales bacterium, assembly GCA_900553545.1. Lineage (GTDB taxonomy): Bacteria > Bacillota > Clostridia > Oscillospirales > Oscillospiraceae > CAG-170. The sequence goes on from USDP01000031.1 coordinate 121, forward strand.
GCCGCGATATTCACGAACGTAAGGATACCGTACACCACCGCGAGGCGGAACGTCCCGCTCAGGATCTCCGCAAGCGGGTCGATCTGCGCGCCGCTTCGCAGCAGCCGGCGGCCCAGCACGTCCTCATAGAGCCGGCTGCGCGCGTTTTCGTACCGGATGACAAAAATCAGGAATGAGCCGAGCAGCACGAACAGCGCGAACCAGAGCGCGAGCAGGCCGAGGTCGCGTTTGAACTTCGCGCCGGGCGGCACGAGGTCAGCCAGCGTCCGTTTCCGTTTCATCGTCGTCCTCCTTCCGTTTTCCGTTGTGCGCCGCCGTCAGCGCGAGGCCGAAGCCGATGGCCGTGACGATCAGTACGACGGCCAGCCAGAGGCAGCTGGCGTCCCCTTCGCCGAGCGTGACCGGCATCCGCGAAATGATGAACACCAGCGCAAACATCGGTGTGCCCCCGCGATTGCGATTCCGCCGCGCGAGACTGGCCGCGGCGCAGCTGAGCCCCGCGCAGACCATGTAGAGAATGTTGCGCGTCCAGATCACGGACTCGCCAAACGGCAGCAGCCCGTGCAGAAAGCTGTCCCGCGCCAGCATCAGGAATACGCCCTGCGGGCCGAGGGCATAGCCCGCGCTCCGCTGATAGACGCACGCGAGGCCGAAGACCGTCAGGATCTGCGCGCAGTAGAACAGCAGGAAGCAGAGCGCGGCGGCCAGCGCGTCCCAGAGCAGGAACGCGCGCTCCGAAATTTGCAGCCTTTGCAGAAAATAGCACGTCTTCACGCGCTTCGTATCCGGGCTGAAGCAGGTGATCATCACGGCGATGTAGCTCAGCGCGAAGAGGATGCGCAGCGCGAGGATGCCCGGCCCGCCGCCGTTGCCCCAGGCCCGCTCGAGGCCCAGAATGAAGAACGCCGCAGTAGAAATTCCAGCCGCCGCGGCCAGCGTGAGCAGCAGCTTCCAGAGCTTTGCCCGGATGCAGAGCGCAAAGACGCTCAGGTGTTTTCGCATGACGTTTCCTCCCAAAATTCCGAAATGAGGCGCAGCGCGTCCTCCCGCGCAATGCCCATCTGCCGCAGCGAGCGCGTCACGGCCCGCAGCTCCTCGCGCAGCAGCGTCTGCCGCAGTGCGGCGAGCTTCCCTTCGTCCACGGTCACATAGCTCTTCGCGCCGGAATGCGACGCGATCAGGCCCTCGTCCTCCAGCAGGCGGAACGCCTTCTGCACCGTGTTCGGGTTGACACCGAGCAGCGCCGAGAGCACGCGGCGCGACGGCAGCTCGTCTCCGTCGCGGATCGTCCCGGCGACGCAGCCGCGGCGGATATAAGTTTGGATTTGCAGATAGATCGGCACGCCGTCCACCGCGCGGAAGCCCTCGAAGGAGACCATTGTTTCACCACCGTGTCATTCTTGTAATACAGTTCATAACCGTATTATACCTGTAATACGGTTTTTGTCAAGCTGCCCCGCGATTTCCCCGGAAATTTTGTTCAACCTGACCAATTTCCGCATTGACAAGGTGAAAACATCGGTCTATAATGAATATGACGTGAATGGCCATTCACGTCAGAACGGAGAAGCCCATGTATAAAAAACTCGATCAGGCGGCGCTGGACGCAATCCTCGAGTGCGGCGTCGATGAATTTGCCCGCTGCGGCTTTCAGCCTGCGTCGGTGGCGAACGTCGCGCGCGCGGCGGGCGTCAGCGTGGGCGTCATCTATAAATACTTCGGCGACAAGCAGTCGCTGTTTCTCGCGTGCGTGCGGCATAGCCTCGAGCTGCTGGACGCGACGCTGCGCGAGGCCGTGCCCGAAGGGGCCGACGCGGAGACGAGCATCCGCGCCCTCGTCCCGGCACTGATCGCCGCCGCGCGGCAGCACGGGAATTATAACGTACTCTACAACGAGATCACCTCCGGCAGCTGCCGGGAATTTGCGCCGGAGCTGGCCCGCGAGATCGAATCGCGGACGGCGCGGCTCTACACGCGCCTGTTTAAAACGGCGAAGGAGGCCGGAGCGCTCGCGCTGGGATTGGCGCCGGAGGCCGCCGCGTTTTTCTTCGACAATCTGCTGATGATGCTCCAATTTTCGTATTCCTGCGACTATTATCAGCACCGGATGCGGCTTTACTGCGGCGAAAACGCCGCCTGGAACGATGAAATGATGGCAGACCAACTGACGCGCTTTTTATTGGGCGCGATGAGAGGAGACGGATCATGCAATATATCGTTGCCTACGACTTCGGAACCACCGGCGTAAAGACCTGTCTGTTTTCCATCGACGGCGGCATCCGCATGGAAACCAGCGCCTATGCCCCCTACGGCCTCTACATCCTGCCGGACGGCGGCGCGGAGCAGGATGCGGGCGAATGGTGGGCCGCCATGTGCAGCACCACGCGCGCCGCATTCGAGAAAACCAGCGTCCGGCCCGAGCAGGTGACGGGCATCTCGTTCTGCTCACAGATGCAGGGCATGGTGCTCGTCGATGAACATGCGAACGCGCTCCGCCGCCCGATGAGCTATATGGATCAGCGCGCGGGCGCGGAATTCCGCGCGTGTCAGACGCACGGACTGACGATCTCCGGCGTGAACGCGGGGATGATGCTCCGCAGTCTGGCCGCGACGCATGCCGCGTCGACGAGCGTGAAAGATCCGCTCTGGAAATACAAGTGGGTGCAGGCGCACGAGCCGGAGGTCTTCCAAAAGGCGCACAAATGGCTCGACGTGAAGGAATATCTGATCGCGCGCTGCACGGGTGAATTCGTCATGACGCGCGACTCGGCCTATTCCACGTTCCTCTACGACACGCGGCCCGGCCGTGAGGACTGGAATGAGTCGCTCTGCAAGATGTACGGCGTCGAGCCGCGGCACCTGCCGCGCATCATCGAGTGCCGGGACGTCGCCGGGACGCTCACCGCGAAGGCCGCGGCGGAGCTTGGCCTCTGCGAAGGGACGCCCGTCTATGGAGGCGGCGGCGACGCGACGCTCATCGGCGTCGGTGCGGGCGCGACCGAGGTCGGCCAGACGCACATCTACTCCGGCACGTCCGGCTGGGTCGGGACGGTGATGGATCATCAGGCCGTCGACGTCGCCGCGATGATGGCGGGCATCGTCGGGGCTGAGCCGGGAAAATACAACTATTTTGCCGAGATGGAGACGGCGGGCAAATGCTTTGAATGGGTGAAGGATCACCTCGTGCTCGACGAGGTGAACGTGTATCTTGCGAAGACCGACGTGGCCGAGAGCCGTGAGACGGTCTACGAGAGCCTCTACGACTATATGTCCGACACCGTGGCGAAGGTGGCTCCTGGCTCCGGCGGCGTGGTCTTCACGCCGTGGCTGCACGGAAACCGCTGCCCGTTCGAGGACGCCGCCGCAGCGGGTATGTTCTTCAATCTCCGCCTTGAAACCGGAAAGGCGCAGATGCTGCGCGCGGTGCTCGAGGGGATCTGCTTCCATCTTCGCTGGATGCTCGAGGTGCAGGAGAAGAAGACGAAGACATCTGACCCGATCCGCTTTGTCGGCGGCGGTGCTCTTTCCCCTGTCACGTGCCAGATGCTGGCCGACATCACGGGCCGGACGATCGAGACTGTGGAAAACACGAAGGACGTCGGCGCCATCGGCGCGGCGATGCTCGCCGCGGTGGGCAGCGGCGCGTTCACGAGCCTTTCGGACGCGGCGAAGCTCGTCGCTGTCAACGGCACATACCGGCCCGATCCGGCGAACAAGGCGGTCTACGACCGGAATTTCCGGGTCTTCCGGAAGCTGTACGCGGCCAACAAAGAGAATTTTGCGATCTTGAATCGATTGGAGGGATAACCATGGAAGAACAGGAACTGCGGAACATCGTCGTCGCCACCGGGCCGGAGCTGCTCCGCGAGGGCCTTGTCGCCCGGACGTGGGGCAACATCAGCGCCCGCGTGGACGACACGCACTATCTCATTACGCCGAGCGGCATGGATTATGAAAAGCTGACGGCGGACGACCTCGTCCTCTGCGACCGCGTGCGCGGCACGTTTGAGGGTCAGAACCGCCCGTCGAGCGAGCGCGGCATCCACGCCATCGCCTACGAGCTGTTCCCGGAGGTCGGCTTCGTCATTCACACGCATCAGGTCTACGCGACGGCGCTGGGCCTTGCGGGCTTCCAGCGTGGGAGCTTCACGGGTGACGAACGGGTGCGGCTCGGGGGCGCAGCAGTCGCAGGATACGGCTTATCCGGCTCGAAGAAATTACAGGCCGGCGTCCGCGCCGCGATGGAGACCGGGGCGCACACCGTCTTCATGCCGCACCACGGGGCGCTCATCTGCGGGCACGACCACGAAGAGGCGATGCAGCGGGCCAAGCTGCTCGAGACGCTCTGCCGCCGCTGCTGGCGTGGGACGCTCACGCAGGAGGCGGTCCTTCCGGCGGAGCAGCAGGACTCCATGCTGGCAAAGGTCCGGCATGCGTACCCGAACGCCCGCTTTGTGACGACCGACGCGCTGCTGACGCTCGCGGCGCTGCAAAAACCGCTGCGCGCGCAGCTGGACGATATGGCGCAGATGATTGGCGTGAAGATGCCGTGCGCGGAGCCGACGGCGAGCAGTATTTCTGCTGCATTGCGCCACTCCCCTGCCGTCCTCGTGCCGGGGATCGGCGCGGCAGTCTCGGCGGAAGATCCGGGCGACTGTGAGGCGCTGGGGCTGCTTGCTGACAAGGCGGCCATCTCCGCGCTGCACGTGCTCGCACTCGGGGCGAAGGCTGACCTCGGCCTGAGCGACGCAGCGCTCCAGCACTGGGTCTACGTCCACAAATATTCGAAGCGGAAGGGGTAACGACGATGCAGAAGAAAAAAGAAGTCTGGCGCGCGGTCAAATTTGTGCTGTTCTCCGCCTCGGCGGGCATCATCCAGATCGGGCTGTTCACGCTGCTCAATGAGCTGGCCAAGTGGAGCTACTGGCCGTGCTATCTGATTGCGCTGGTTGCGTCGGTCGTGTGGAACTTCACGCTGAACCGGAAGTTCACGTTCAAAAGCGCCAACAATGTGCCGAAGGCGATGGCGCTGGTGCTCTGCTATTACGCGGTATTCACGCCGCTGTCCACAATTTTCGGAAACTGGCTGGTAGAATCCTGCCACTGGAACGAATATCTGGTGACAGTCCTCAATATGCTCTTGAATTTTGTCACGGAATACCTGTTCGACACGTTCGTCGTCTTCCGCGGCAGCATGGATACGAATGACATTGCGAAAAAGGAGGAAGCGAAATGACAAACTGCGGCATCAGCCGTTGGGACGACCCCAATGAGATCAACGCAAGATTGAAGGCCCTGACCAGCCAGCCGATCTGGGAGGTCACGGACGAGTATTATAACAACGTCATTCTGAAATACTTTGACGAGCAGTGCAAGGGCTCGAAGGCGGTCTATGAGGAGTCGAAGGAGTACATCCCCGGCGGCGTCCAGCACAATCTGGCGTTCAACAAGCCGTTCCCGATGTGCATGGCCAAGGCCAATGGCGCATACCTCTACGACAAGGACGGCAACCGCTATATCGACTTCTTACAGGCTGGCGGCCCGACGATCCTCGGCAGCAACTATCCGGTCATCCGGGAAAAGGTCATCGAGCTGCTGAACGAGTGCGGCCCGGTGACAGGACTGCTGCACGAGTCGGAGCTGATGATCGCACGGGAGATCAACCGGCACATGCCGAATGTGGAGATGTTCCGCATGCTCGGCAGCGGCACGGAATCCGTGATGGCAGCGATGCGCATCGCGCGCATCGCGACCGGCAAGAAGCGCGTCATCAAGATCGGCGGCGCGTACCACGGCTGGTCCGATCAGGTGGTCTATGGGCTGAAAATTCCGGGCAGCCGCGCACTGCTGGAATCCCACGGCATCCCCGGCGGCTGCTATGAAGCGACGGACGAGGTCCGGCCGAACGACCTCGAGATGCTCGAGGAAATGCTAAAGCGCAACCGCCTGCTCGGCGGGACGGCGGCGGTGCTTGTGGAACCGGTCGGCCCAGAGAGCGGCACACGCCCCGTTGCGCACGACTATAACGCAGGTGTGCGGACGCTCTGTGACAAGTATGGTGCGCTGATGATTTTTGACGAGGTTGTGACGGGATTCCGCGTGGCGCTTTCGGGCGCACAGGGCTATTTCGGCGTCGTGCCGGATCTCACGGTGTTCGGCAAGATCGTCGCGGGTGGCTATCCGGCGGCGGGCGGCGTCGGCGGCAAGAAGGAATATGCGCAGCTGATGGCGGCGGGCCTCGCCACGGGGAAGCACCGCGCCTACGTCGGCGGCACGTTGGCAGCCAATCCCCTCTCCTGCCTCGCGGGCTACACGGCCATCCGCGAGATCGAACGCACGAACGCCTGCGAGATCGCAGGACGGATGGGTGACCGGCTCTGCGACGGACTGAAGGGACTGCTCGAACAGTATGGGCTGCCGTTTGTGGCGTACAACCAGGGCTCGATCGTGCATCTGGAATGCACGGGCGCGATGAGCTTTGACTTCTCGTCGATGTCGTTTGCAAAGTCGGCGATGGGACTGCTCAAGCACAAGGACATGATGTATGTCCGCAAGGACTCGATGGAGCGCATGGGCGCGGCCTATATGGCGAACGGCATCGTCACGCTCGCAGGCAGCCGGCTCTATACCTCGATGGCCGACACGCCGGAGATCATCGACGACGCGCTGAATCGGTTTGAAGAGGTCTTCAAGCACGTCCGGAAGACGAATAAGGGTATGCTGTAAAAAAAGAGGCCCCGATCGGGGCCTCTTTTGATCTCTCATTTTACAAAGCGGGCGACCATTGGTTGCCCGAAAGCCTTCCCCTCCGGGGAAGGCATCCGCTGCGGCGGGGACGGGCCGATGAGGGCATCGGCCCCTACATGGTACGGTGGAGAATCGAAAGACAGGCCGATCAGGACTTGGCACGGGCCAGATAGGTGCGCTGGACGGCGAGGATGCTGACGACGGAGCAGGCCAGCAGCACAAGATAGGCCGGGGCGTAGCTGCCGGTGCGGTCGGCGATCATGCCGGGCATCGTGGACAGAAGGAGGCTGCCGATGGCATAGCTCAGCTGGAGCTGCTGCACCAGCTGGGCGACCCGTGCCTCGCCGCCGAAATCCGCCGACCAGACCGCAAGGCCGACGGTGCTCAGCGGGACGCCGAGGCCGTAGAGCACGACGGCGGCGAACATGATTGCCGCGATCTTCGTGTCGGCCAGGGCGCAGAGCACAAGGCCGCCGCAGAGGATCGCGCCGAAGAGCCAGCCCATGCGATAGCCGCCGAAGCGGTCACACGCCGTGCCGTAGACGCATTTGCCGACCATCAGAGCCACGCCGAACAGCGACACGGCCAGCGCCGCCGCATGTGCGGCCATACCAGCGGTCGTATACAGGATCATGAGGTGCGTCGGACCCGGAGAGGCGACCGCGCCGAGCAGACCCGCCGCCAGCCAGAGCGGCAGGAGCCGCCTGCGCGGGAGGGGCGGGAGCGGTGCATCCGGCTGCGCACCGGGTTCTGCGGGGGCGCAGCCGTCCTCTGCGCCATATGCGCTGAGGCTCAGTTTTTCAGGCGACTCGCGGATGAGCAGGAAGACCAGCACCGCGCAGACGAGGGAGAACACGGCCTCGACGAGGAAGCAGGCTTGCAGCCCGCGCGTTTCGCAGATCGCCGTGAGGATCGGGGAAAAGACGATCATGGCGAGTCCTGTGCTTGCGGAGCAGAGTCCGATGGCGAGGCCCTTTTTCCGGTGGAACCAGCGGTTGATCAGGATCGTGGCGGGGATCATGGAGCCGAAGCCGTAGCCGATGCCAGCGAGAACGCCGCCGAGATAGAAGCCGGCCAGCGTTTTGGAGGCGGCGAACACGGCGAACGAAACGGCAGAAAACGCCACGGCGACCGCCGTGCCGAGCCGGTAGCCCAGCGTGCGGAAAAACAGCGGTGCGGCGAACATGCAGCCCAGATAGCTCAGCGCGCGGATGGTATTGATCATGGAGGTCTGCGTGTTGGTAAAGCCGCCGTAGGCCAGCACATAGGGCTGCGTCACGGAAAATGCGTTGACCGACAAACCGCCGCAGACGAACAGCATCAGCGTACAGCCGAGGCAGATCGCCCAGGCCCGGTGGAGCCGCTTCATGCGCCTCTCCCCTTTCAGGATTAGAGTATGCGGACAGAAAAAGAACGGCGACCGCGCCTGGGATCGCCGTTCTTACTGGTGTATAATTGCTCAGGAGTCCGCGCGGATGTAGGTGACACCGCGCACCTCGCAGCTGAGGACGCTCTGCCCGGCGGCAAACACATCGGTCTGCGCGTACCGCTCAGCGGGACGTTCGCTCATGCCGAGACTGATGGTCAGCGGATCGGTGCTGACGACGGTCGCGGTGCGGACGGACGTGACCAGCACGACGTCGAACTTGAGGTCGCCGGTATGGTCGATGACCGTGATCTTTGCGTTTTCCGGCGGGCTGGACAGGATGTCCGCCGTGGCCGGTTCGAAGTTGGAGTAATAGGAGCAGTTGTCCGCGAAGGTGAAGCTGTTGGAATCACAAACGGCCTTCAGCTCCTGTGCGTCGGCGAAGGTGTAGTAAATTTCGCCCGCGGAGGCCACCGGGGAGCCGACGGCCTCGCCGTTCAGCATGTAGATGTCGACCGTGCGGCCGAGGAGGCTGAGGTCGGACGAGACGGCAAATTCCTTATGCCCGGCCAGCTTGCTCATGCCCGCGGCCAGCTTGCCGCCAGCCATCGTCAGGTCGGCACATTCGTTGGCCTCCAGCACACCGGTGTAGCGGACGAGTCCGAAGCGAGTCTCCATGTAGGTCTTCGGGTTCATGAGGTCGTCAAGTGCGTAGCGCATCATGCCGCTGGCCTTTTCGTTGACAACGGCGGGGCACTGCATCGCGTTGTAGATGAGCAGACAGGCGTCGTCCCGCGAGACGGCAGAGTCCAGCTTGCCGCCGAAGCCGTTGTAGATCCCGAGACGGAGCGCGTCGGCGTCGACCCGTTCGCCCCAGCCGGAGCCGGTATAGCGCGCGCCATCCTCGCCGAGGACGACGAGCAGCATCTTGGCCAGCTCGCGCGCGGTGACGGCGTCCTTCGGGCGGAACGCGCCCTGTCCGTCGCCGGTGATGACGCCGCGCTCGGCGCAGAAGCAGACGTAGAGATTGCCCCACGAGCCGGCCGTGTCGGCGAAGGCCATGAGATTTTCAGCCTGCGGATCATCGGTGCAGAGTCTGGCGATGACTTTTGCGATCTCCTCGCGCGTGACCGGCGCAGCCGGACGGAACGAACCATCTGTATAGCCGGAAATCAGCCCGAGATCGACCAACATCCGGACTGCGCCCGGATTGCGGATCTCTGCCTGATCAAAAAATACCTGTTTGGCCGCCGGGGCCGCTGCCGCAGGCAGCATGCACGCCGTCAGGATCAGAAAAACGGCCAGACAAAGAGCAAACACCCTTTTCACGGCGTACTCTCCCTTCCATACTTTACTGAATATCAGTATAACGAAGCAGCCGTTTGATTGCAAGGGGAAGGGGCAGGATGTAACATAACTGTAAAGAAACAGGCAGTTTTCCAGCAAAATGGGCGGATTTTTCCACAGTTTCCGCCCTGCCTGTGGAAAAATTCGCGGCATGGCGGCGCGGATGCAGGCCGGGAAGCAGAGGGACACAAGATTTTGTATTTCCCGGCATTTCCCGACACAATAAATTGTGACGCTTCGCGCGGATTCGCGCCGTTTTGCGCCGCGCCGGGCGTACAATAAGGGACAGAACGAACGAAAGGGCGGACAGGCGATGGGCAGACGGACAGGCATTTTGGAGAGCGGGCGGGTGCTCTATCTGCCGCTCGGCAGCATCCGGCCAAATCCGGCGCAGCCGCGGCGGGTCTTTGATCCGGCGGGCTTGCAGGAGCTGGCGGATTCGATCCGGGAGTACGGTATTTTGCAGCCGCTGACGGTGCGCCGCCGGGAAAACGGCTATGAGCTGATCGCGGGCGAGCGGCGGCTGCGCGCGGCAGGCATGGCCGGGCTGACGCAGGCGCCGTGCCTGGTGGCGGCGGTCGACGAGGAGGCGTCCGGGATGCTGGCGCTGGTGGAGAATTTGCAGCGGCGCGACCTTGATTTTATCGAGGAGGCCGAGGGCCTTGCGCGCCTGATGAAGACCTGGGGTCTCAGTCAGGAGCAGGCGGCGCGGAAGGTGGGCAAGAGCCAGTCTGCCGTGGCGAACAAGCTGCGGCTCCTGCGCCTCTCGCCGAGCGTATTGGCGGAGCTGCGGCTGCACGGCCTGAGTGAGCGGCATGCCCGCGCGCTGCTGAAGCTGCGCAGCGAGGATGAGCAGCTGCGCGTGGTGGGCCAGATCGTCCAGGGCGGATGGACCGTGGCGAAGACGGAGGCGTATATTGAAAGCCTGCTCCAGCCGCCCGCGCCGCCGAAGCGCGAATTCGGCGGCTTCGTCCTGCGGGACGTGCGCGTGTTTTTCAACTCGGTCAACCGCCAGCTCGACCTCATCCGCTCGGCGGGCGTCGACGCGCAGTCGCAGCGGCAGGAAACAGAGCGCGAGATCGTCCTCACCATTCGCATCCCAAAGCGGGAAGCCGTGCGTCGTTAACGGAGAATTTTGAAAGCCAACACTTACCACATGCGTTTTTGCTGGATTGATATAAAGTTTGCGGAAAAGTCACACGATTCAACACTATTGGCGGAAAATTGCGAAAAAGCTCAAATTTTGTTTGCATTTTCGGGAAAACATGGTATAGTATGTACTGTTTGAGGATCAATAAAACAAAAGCACTGGGCAGGAACGAGTGACGTGTCCGCCCGCACAGGAAAGGGGTAAACCAAATGTCTCACAAGTACGTATATCTGTTCTCCGAAGGCAACGGCAAAATGCGTGAGCTGCTCGGCGGCAAGGGCGCCAATCTGGCCGAAATGACCAGCCTTGGCATGCCTGTCCCGCAGGGCTTCACCATCACCACCGAAGCTTGCACGCAGTACTACAAGGATGACCGCCAGATCAACCATGAGATCGAAGCGGAGATCATGGAGTACGTGGAAAAGCTCGAAGAGATGACCGGCAAGAAGTTCGGCGATCTCTACAACCCGCTGCTGGTCTCCGTCCGCTCCGGCGCACGCGCGTCTATGCCCGGCATGATGGACACCATTCTGAACCTTGGCCTGAATGACGAGGTCGTCGTCGCCTTCGCCAAAAAGACCAACAATCCCCGTTTCGCCTACGACTCCTACCGCCGGTTCATCCAGATGTATTCCGACGTCGTCATGGAAGTGGGCAAGAAGTATTTCGAGCAGCTCATCGACGAGATGAAGGTCACCCGCAACGTCAAGCTCGATACCGAGCTGACCGCCGAGGACCTCAAGGAGCTGGCCGAGAAGTTCAAGGCCGAGTATAAGGAAAAGCTCGGCGAAGAGTTCCCGCAGGATCCGAAGGAACAGCTGATGGGCGCCATCAAGGCCGTGTTCCGCAGCTGGGACAACCCGCGCGCGATCTACTATCGCCGCATGAACGACATCCCCTCCGATTGGGGCACCGCCGTCAACGTCCAGTCCATGGTCTTCGGCAACACCGGCGATACGTCCGGCACGGGCGTCGCCTTCACGCGCAACCCTGCCACCGGCGAGAAGAAACTGTTCGGCGAGTTCCTGATGAATGCCCAGGGCGAAGACGTCGTCGCCGGCGTCCGCACCCCGCAGAGCATCGAGCAGCTGGCCGAGGTCATGCCCGAGGCCTATGCGCAGTTCGTGGACATCTGCCATAAGCTGGAGTACCACTACCGCGACATGCAGGACATGGAATTCACCATTGAAGACAAGAAGCTCTACATGCTCCAGACCCGCAACGGCAAGCGCACCGCGGCCGCCGCGATGAAGATCGCCTGCGATCTGGTGGACGAGGGCATGATCACCGAGGAAGAGGCCGTCGCCATGATCGACCCGAAGAGCCTCGACGCCCTGCTCCACCCGACGTTCGACGCCGCGGCCCTGAAGAAGGCCAAGGTCATCGGTACGGGCCTCGCAGCGTCCCCTGGCGCGGCCTGCGGCAAGGTCGTGTTCACGGCTGAGACTGCCACCGACTGGGGCAAGAGCGGCCAGAAGGTCATCCTCGTCCGTCTCGAGACCAGCCCCGAGGACATCGA
>USDP01000032.1 GCA_900553545.1 uncultured Eubacteriales bacterium
CAGCAGACGGTCGATCTGACCGACCTCGATGCCGAGATGACGCGCCATCAGTCCGATGCCCGCGGAGATCGCGCCCTTGGCAAGCTGCATCTGGCGCACATCGTTCTGCGTCAGCCAGACTTCCCCGCTGAGCCGGACCGCAAGGTCCCCTTCAAACTGCTCCTGCGTCTGGAGTCGCCCGCGCCGGTTGACCAGCCCGAGCTCCTTCAGCGCGACGACCGCGTCGATCAGCCCTGAGCCGCAGATGCCGCGCGCCTCGCCCCCACCGAGGACATGGCAGCATATCTCGCCGTTTTCCACCGTGACATGGTCGATCGCGCCGTCTGCCGCGCGCATCCCGAAGCGGATGTTTGCGCCCTCCAGCGCGGGTCCCGCCGCCGTGGAGCAGGCGACCATGCGTGCGCGGCTCCCCATGACCATTTCGCCGTTCGTGCCGATGTCAACCATCAGCGTGATCTCGTCGCTGCGGTCCATCTGCGTCGTGAGCACGCAGCCCACGGTGTCCGCGCCGACATAGCCCGAGATATCTGGGACCGTCAGCAGCGCCGCGTCGCCCCAAAGCGCGATCACATCCCCGGCGCGGGAGATCTCCGTCTGCGTCAACACCGGCGCAAACGGCACGCCTGCGAGATTCTTCGGAGAAATGCCGAGAAACAGCTGCTGCATGCACGGATTGCCGACCACGCAGATCGTACCAAACGCATCCGCCTCCCGCTTAGCCGCATTCAAAAGCTCGCGCGTCAGGTCCGCAAGCGCTTCGCGCACGCAGCGCGTCAGCGCCTCCTGCTCTCCCTTCAGCGCCAGCTGGATGCGCGTGATCACATCCGCGCCGAAGGGCGCCTGCGGATTGAGCCGGCTTCCGGTCGCGATCTGTGTGCCCGCCTCGTCCATGAGATAGCCCGCGATGGTCGTCGTTCCGATGTCGAATGCAAGCAGCAGCCCCGCGCGGACCGGCTCCGCCGGCTCCGCATCCGCCTGATTGCAGCCGCCGGTCAGAATGCGCTCCCGCTTCGCCAGCTCCGGAAGTGAGACTGTAGCAGGACCGTCCACCACCGTCTGGCAGGCGAGCCGCTCCGCGCCGTTCACGCGGACGCGGCACTTGCCGCATACACCCTTGCCGCCGCACGGCGCCTCGGGCGCGCAGCCCGCCGCACGCAGCACCTCAAGCAGAGTCCGCCCCGCAGGAGCCTCGATCGTTCGCCCGAGCTCCGGCAGCGTAACCTTATAATTCATCCCAAAAGCACCGCCTTTTCTTTTGTTATCATAGCGGATGACGTGCTTTGAATCAAGTACGGAATGCGCGATCTTTGAAAATATAAATGTCTAACAAATTTTCCTGTTGATTTTTGTCACTTCCGACGGATTGCAAAATTCGCACATAGGCGCTATACTTGTATATACAGGTAGTCCATATACTTGCTGCCCTTCCGGCAGCCGTGAACAGAGAGGTGTTTTGACACAATGATCATCATTGGTGAAAAAATCAACGGCGCGATCCCTTCCATTAAGCAGGCGATCGCGGACCACAACGAAGCGCTGATCAAGGAACGCACCATCGCCCAGACCGAGGCAGGTGCAAACTTCCTCGACTGTGCGCCGTCCACCGCGACGGAGATCGAGTATGAGACCATGTGCTGGCTGATCGATCTGATGCAGTCCGTCTCCGAGACGCCGCTGTGCATCGACAGCCCGAACGCACACCTGCTCGCCCGCATCCTGAACGAAGGTCGCGGCGCAAGACCCGGCATGGTCAATTCCGTCAACGAAGAGGGCGACAAGTGCGAGACCATCTTCCCGCTCATCGCCGGGACCGACTGGAACGTCATCGGTCTGACCTGCGACCAGGGCGGCATTCCCTACGAGAGCCAGAAGAAGATCGACATCGCGAAGCGTATCATCGACAAGGCAGACCATTACGGCGTCGCGCTGAAGAACCTGCACATCGACCCCTGCGTCATGGCGCTGGCAACGCTTCCCAACGCGATGGAGGACTTCCAGACCTGCATCCGCGGCATCCATGCGTACGCGCCCGAGGTCAAGGTGACCGGAGCCATCTCCAACATTTCCTTCAATATGCCCGCCCGGAAGTACATCAACACGAACTGCATGGCATACGCGCTGGAGGCTGGACTCGACTCCGCCATCCTCGACCCGTGCAGCATCGACATGATGAGCACCATCTATGCCTGCGAGGCTCTGACCTGCAAGGACAAGTCCGGACGCAAGTACAACCGTGCATACCGTCAGGGCAAGATCGGCGCTCCCAAGAAATAATCCCATTCCAACATCCCATCGTGTTCCCAACGTTCCCAAACGTTTTGTACATTCGAACAACCAACACCACCAACCGGTTCCCAAGCCAACCACAACACAAGCACTTGCATAGGGGGTAATTACAAATGGTAGATTTTGATGCATTGGCAGAAGCCATGGGCGATCTCGACGAAGACACCATGACGGAAATGCTGAACGAGGTCATGGCAGACGGCGGCTCTCAGGCGCAGTCTGCGATGGATGCCTGCCAGAAGGGCATGGACATCGTCGGTCAGCGCTTTGAAAGCGGCGAGTATTTCGTCGGCGACCTCATTTACGCCGGCGAGCTCATGACCACGGCGGTCGGTATGCTCAAGGATGCGCTCGTCACCGGCGACGGCGGCAGCGGCAGCAAGACAAAGATGCTGCTGTGCACCGTCAAGGACGACCTGCACGACATCGGCAAAAACATCGTCCGTTCCATGCTGGAGGCAGCCGGCTTCGAGGTCATCGATCTCGGCATCGACGTCCCGGCGGAAAAGGTCGTGGAGACCGTCAAGGCGGAGAACATCAAGATCGTCGCGCTCAGCGGCGTTCTGACGCTCGCGATCGACTCGATGAAGAAGACGGTCGACGCGCTCAAGGCAGCCGGGCTCAACGACGTGAAGGTCATCATCGGCGGCGCGCCCGTCAGCGAAGAAGCCATGAAGATCACCGGCGCGGACGAGTGGGCGCACAGCCCGCAGAAAACCGTCTCCGTCTGTCAGGAATGGAGCAAGGCGGGCTGAGACCCTGTTCCGCCACAAACACAAAAATAGGAGGAGATTGCTTTGACTCCACAGGAATTGGAAAAATACCGACTGAAACTCATCCGCGACGCAAGCTCCATGCAGGTCAAGCCGGAGCGTGTCCCGCACGTTTCCTTCTTCGTAACATGGAAGATCCTCGACTCGCAGTATAAGCTCTCCGAGGCAATGAACGACTATTCCATCATGGAAAAGGTCGTCCGCCAGCATCAGGAGAAATACGGCTTCGACGCCATCTTTGAGTATGGCGGTCGAAACGCCATACGCATCCCCGCCGCGCTTGGCGGCACGAGCTACATCGTCAACGACGAAGCCGGGACCGTCAGCTATCTCGACAAGGCGCTTGCCGAGCGCGAGGAGCTGGACGAGCTGATCGCCGACCCGAAGAAATTCTTCTGGGAGAAGGGCATGGCAAAGAAGTATCCCTGCTGGGCGGACGGCACCGTCAAGGTCAGCGACGTTCAGAAGGCTGTTGACGAGCAGATGGCGTTCATCAAGTACCACATGGGGATCACAAAGCTGATGAAGGACGAGTACGGCGTTCCGCTGTTCACCTGCCCGACCAACGGCTTTACCTACTGCGGTCTTGACTTTCTGTTCAACACCATCCGCGGCATCCGCGGGCTTTCTCTGGATATGCGCAAGGATCCCGCCAAGGTCGAGGCAGCCATTGACGCGCTCAATGAGCTCTACTTCAACCCCGGTCTCGAGGCGCTGCGCAAATCCGCCGGTCCGAACCCGGACTACTGCTTTGACTATGATATCACCATGCTCTGCCACACGATCCTCAATCCGAAGCAGTTTGAGCGCTTCCTCTGGCCAAACCTGAAGGCGGTGCTCGATCTTCTGGCAGAGAAGAAGCTGACGGTGCGTCTGTTCTTCGAGGGCAGCAGCAGCCGCTTCTGGGACTATCTGAAGGATTATCCCAAGGGCATCATCACCATGCATCCGGAGCAGGACGATGTGTTCGAGCTCCGCAAGCAGCTTCCGAACTGTGCCATCCTCGGCGGTATGCCCGTGAGCCTCCTTGGCAACGGCACCGCGAAGGAATGCGTGGATTACACCAAGCGTCTGTGCGACGAGCTTGGTCATGACGGCGGCTTCATCCTCTGCCAGGACAAGATGGTCTCGTTCCGCAACGATGCAAAGTCTGAAAATGTAAAAGCGGTCTGTGATTTTGTCCGGGAGTACCGACCTTAATAAATCAAAAAGAAAGGATCTGAAAGTGCTATGGAAGAACGAAAGGTCGACCTGACAAAGTATCCGGAAGGCTTACAGTATCTGGCGAAGGAGCTGAATCTGCCGATCCCCCCGGAAGCGACCGCGCAGCGCGAGGCGTTTGTGATGAACCTCATCTCGACGCTGGTGCGTCAGTGACCCCGAAGCATTCATACACACTTTGACGTAATGAGAGAAAGGAAGAAAAACATGAGTGAATTAAAGCCTCAAGGTCTGAAGAAGAGCCAGATCCTGCTTTATGGCTTCTTCGGTATGTTCCTGAACACCTTCTATCTGATGTTCCTGGCATACAACCGCCTCTTTTATCTAACCAATGTCCTACAGCTCAGCACGCAGATCTCCGCCGTCGTGAATACGCTCTCCGTCTGGGGCAACGTTGTCACAATGCTTCTGGCTGGCGCCATCATTGAAAAGTTCACCTTCAAATCCGGCAAATTCCGCACCTGGACGGTCATCGGCGGCATCGTCGTCGGCATCACGTTCACGCTGCTGTTTGCAAACTTCGGTCTCTCCCAGGGCGTAGCCGGCGCACTGTTCGTCGTGATGTTCGTCATCCAGTCCATCGGCTATAACACCCTCTGGGTCGCAGAGCGCTCCCTGGTCGGTCCGATGAGCACGACTGCCGCTGACGCCAACAGCCTCGCAATGGTCGCCCAGCAGGGCAGCACCCTCGGCGGTCTGATCTATGGCGTCGTCAACCCCTTCATCATGAAGGCTGTCGGCGACAGCTACACCTGGACCGCGCTGGTCTACGGTCTGTTCATCGTAGTCGGCACGATTGGTATGTTCTCGCTGACCAGGAACTTCGACAACGGCTCCGAGCCTGTCGTCGCCGCGCAGAAGAAGGAAAAGGTCAAGGGCGGCTTCCTGAAGGCAATGACCGGTCCCACGATCCCGTTCTTCTTCGCCATGATCCTCAACAATATGCACATAGGCTTCTTTATGACGCTGCTGGCATACTTCACCCAGTACGTCCTTCAGGATCCCGTCATCCTCAGCACCGCAGTCACCGCGGGCTCCGTCGCCGGTCTGATCGGCGCATGGCTCAGCAAGATCATCTGCGATAAGATGGGCAAGAAGCGCGCATTTGTCTACTTCTCCATCCTCACCGGCATCCTCTATATGCTGATCGCATTCATCGGTCGCACCTCCATTCCGTTCCTCATCCTGCGTGTCGCCATCGGCTGCTTCAGCGTTGTCGGCGGTATGCTGATCCCGGTCTTCGCAAACGACATTGCGGACTACAATCTGATGAAGTACGGCACCGACAACCGTGCCATGATCCAGTCGATCTCCGGCACGACCATCCGCTTCGGTTCCGCCCTGTCCGCGTCCGTTTGCTCTTTCGCACTGGTTGCGATCGGCTATGACGCAACGGTCCAGATCACCGAAAAGATGATCAATTCCATCACCTACCTCATGGCGTTCGCGCCCGCAGCGGTCTGCGTCCTCTCCGCTCTGATCTTCATCTTCTATCACATCGATGAGAAGGAGCTCGACACCTGGAGAGTCGAGCGTGCCGCTCAGAAGGCAGCCAAGAACGCATAACACATTCTGCTGACCCGCAAAAATCGAACCGGCAGCGGTGCAGTTCCCCTGTACCGCTGCCGCAGCGGTAAAATCGCCGTATTTTTGGGAGGATCGATTCCATGGCGGCACAGAAGAAAACAATCAGCAAGCTGTTTTCCTACGGCTACGGTCTCGGTGAGTTCGGCTTCACCTTTTTCAACTTCCTTGTCGCGTATTACCTTATGTACTATCTGACGGACGTGCTGTGTCTGCCGATGCTGACTGCTGCGGCGATCTATTCTGCCGTGCAGTGGGTCGAGGTCGCGACCATGCTTGCTTCCGGCATCGTGATCGATAAGGCGCAGCTCAAGGGCGGCAAATACCGTCCGTGGATCATCATGGGCAGCGTTGTCTGCGCCGTAAGCACGGTCATTTTCTTTACGGATTTCCATCTGAGCAAGACGCTCTCCGCCATTATTTTTACCATTGCCTATTTCTGCTGCTACTGTGGCTACAACACCATGTGGGTCGCCTACCGCGCCCTGCTCAATCCCCTTTGCAAGTCGGCAAAGGACAGCGTCGTGATCACGACCTCCGCGTCGCAGATGTCCTCCATCGCGGGGCTCATCTTCAGCGCCGTCGGGGCAAAGCTTCTCTACGGGTTTGCCAGCATCCATACCGGCTACACCGTCTCCGCCATTGCGTATGGCTGCCTGATGGTCGTCTGTATGCTGATCGTTGCGCACCTCGTCAAGCCCTATGACCGCGCCGCGCCGGACCAGAATGCGCACAAGGTCACCATGAAGGAGCTTTTTCGCGGCATCAACCGCAACACCATTGTATTTTTCCTCGCCGTGACCTTCCGTGAGGCGGTCCAGACCATTTTCCCGACGCTTCTTGTCTATTATTTCACCTATACGATGGGTCATCCGGAATGGATGTCCGTTTATATTACGACGATCACGATCACGACTCTGGTCGGCTACTCCTTTGCGGATAAGCTGGCGGTCCGCTTCGGCAAGCGCACCATGTTCCTCGTATCCTCCCTTGTCTCGTGCGCGGCGCTGGCTTTGATCAATCTCACCGGCAATCTGACGCAGTTCCTTGCGCTGATCGTTGTGTATATGTTCTGCTCCATCTTCTCCGGCGCAATGATCCCCGCCTTCATGAACGACATCGCCGTCTTCAACGAGGCGAATTACGGTCTGCGCGGGCACGCCTTCAGCGCTGCCATCGGAGGCGGCGCGATCCGCCTGTCGCAGGTCGTCGGCGGTGCGCTCGCAAGCTTTGGGCTTCTGAGCATCGGCTACTCCGGAAGCGGAGTCATGCCCGAAAGCATCGCGCCGAAGGTCACGGGTCTCATGACCTGGGGCAGCGTTGTTGTCATCCTGATCAGCACCTGCATTTTCTATTTCTATCGACTGGATGACGCCACATTGGAGGACGCCTATCAAAAAACCGTACAGGATACAGCCAATACCTGATTTCAATACAATAGGAGGAACATCCATGCAGCTTCGTAAACTCTGGCTCAACATCAACGGCGCAGACCGCATGGTCGTCTGCGACCCCGAAAAGGACACCCTTGCCGATCTCCTGCGCCGCCTCGGTCTGACCGGCGTAAAGATGGGCTGCGGCATCGGCGTGTGCGGCGTCTGCTCCGTCCTTCTGGATGGCAAGGTCGTCAAGGCGTGTGTCAAAAAGATGAAGTCCATCCCCGAATTTTCCAAGATCGTGACCATTGAGGGCGTCGGTACGCCGATGCACCTGCATCCGCTTCAGCAGGCGTTCATCACCTACGGCGGCGTCCAGTGCGGCTTCTGCATCCCAGGCTTTATCGTCTCCGCCTACGCCCTGCTCCAGCAGAATCTGAATCCGACGCGCGAGGACGTGCGTGCGTGGTTCAAAAAGAATCACAACTACTGCCGCTGCACCGGCTATAAGCAGATCGTCGACGCAGTCATGGCGGCAGCAAGGGTCATGCGCGGCGAGGCGACCATGGAGGATATCCAGTTCCATGGCGAGGGTAAGCGCTATTACAATTCCAAGCTCCCGCGCCCGAGCGCGCTGGCAAAGGTCTGCGGCACCGCGGACTACGGCGAGGATGTCAGCATGAAGATGCCGGGCGGTACGCTCTATGTCGCGCCCGTCCAACCGCGCATCACGCACCACGCGAAAATTCTCAGCATCGATACCTCCGAGGCAGAAAAAATGCCCGGCGTCGTCCGCGTCATCACGGCGAAGGACGTCTACGCCATCGGCGGCAACAACATGATCAACCAGTATGTCGCGCAGCCGCGCTCCAAGGTCACGCATCCGACGCGCCCGCTGCTGTGCGAAAAGAAGATCGTCCGCTACGGCGACATCATCGCCCTCGTCGTCGCGGATACCATTGAAAACGCCCGCGCGGCTGCGAAAAAGGTCCATATGGAATACGAGCAGCTGCCGGAATACATGAACGTCATGGACGCCTCCGCGCCGGACGCCATCCCCATTCTCGATGATTTTCCGAACGTCTACATCACGCAGCCCGTCCAGAAGGGCGAATTTGCGGACGATGTGCTTCAGGGATCCGCCTACAGCGTCGGCGGCGGCTTCAAGACCCAGCGCCAGCCGCATCTGAGCATGGAGGGCGACATCGTCATCGCCTATTACGACGAGGATGGCAAGCTGACCCTTCAGTGCAAGTCTCAGGCGATCTATCCGAACCTGATGGTCATCGGCAAGGGCATCGGCGCGGAAATGAAGGATCTGCGCGTCGTGCAGCACGGCGCAGTCGGCGCGAGCTTCGGCTGGAGCATCGACCCTGCCTCGTTCTGCCTCGCCGGCATTGCCTGCCGCGTGACAAATCACCCGGTCTGCCTCATCATGACATGGGAAGAGCACAACCATTTCTGCGGCAAGCGCACCTCCTCGTACACCAACAGCCGCCTCGGCTGCGACGAGAACGGCAAGCTGACCGCGCTGGAATATGATCTCGCAGTCGACCACGGCGCATATGTCGAGGGCGCCGACTCGATCATTTCCAAGTATATGCACTACGGAAACCCCTACGTCATTCCCAACATCACGGGTCTTGTCCGTATGGTCACCACCAACCACAACCACACCACCGCATGGCGCGGCTACGGCATCCCGCAGGTCAGCACCTCCATGGAGGCGCTGATGGATATGCTGGCGGAAAAGATCGGCATGGATCCGTTCGAGTTCCGCTATCAGAACATCTACCGTGACGGCGACATCACGCCCAACGGCGACAAGTTTGAAAACATCATGTACACCCGGATGTTCGATCTCGCGCGCCCGTACTACTATGAGTGCAAGGAGCGCGCAAAGGCAGAGTCCACGGACGCCGTCAAGCGCGGCGTCGGCGTTGCACCGATGTTCTTCATTCCGCTCGGAAGCCCGAAGGATAAGGCTGAGGCGCGCATCGAGCTGAAGGAGGACGGTCGGTTCTATGTCTACAACACCTACCACGAGATGGGTCAGGGCGGCGACATCGGCTCACTCGCGGCAGCGCTGGAGGTCCTTGCGCCGCTGAATCTGAAGCCGGAGGACATCCAGCTCGACATCAACGACTCGCAGGACTGCCCCGACAGCGGCATTTCCGCAGGCTCGCGCAGCCACTTCATGAACGCAAGCGCCATCCGCGAGGCGGGAAAGCTCCTGCTCGAGGGGCTCCGCAAGCCAGACGGCACCTACCGCACCTACGCCGAGCTGAAGGCGGAGGGACTCACCACCTCCTATCTCGGACACTTTGACATCACCTCCGAGAACTACGGTCGTGTGAGCTACAACACCGGCATGGTCACACGCCAGCCGCAGCCGATGACCGGGCTCTGCATCTCCGAGGTCGCGGTCGACATGAAGACCGGCAAGCCGAAGGTCCTGACCGTGAAGATCTGGGCGGACTGCGGCGTCATCGCCAACTACCTCTCCGCAGAGGGTCAGGCTTACGGCGGCGTCGCGCAGAGTCTCGGCTATGCGTACACCGAGGACTATGAGGACGTGAAGCGCCACGGCAACATCATCGGCGCGGGTCTTCCCTCCATCGACGACGTTCCCGACAAGATCGACGTTACCTGGATCGAGGACAATCCCTGCAAAGCCGGTCCCTTCGGCTCGAACGGACTGTCCGAATGCTTCTTCGGCGGCGAGCACAATGCCTTCCTCAGCGGCATTTATGACGCGACCGGCGTGCGCATCTATGAGCTTCCCGCCTATGCGAAGAAGGTCAAGGAGGGGCTCGACAAGCTGGAGCATCATGAGCCGGTCGAATCGAAGCACTACTTCTTCGGCGAAGACTTCTATGACGCCTATGACGAAGCCATCGCAAATCCCGTTCCCGAGGATTGGCTTCAGCAGCTGATGGTACAGCTCATGCAGGACGCCAAGAAGGATGCCGCGAAAAAGCAGGCGGCAGCCGAAGCCGTGCACAACTCGGAACCCGACGCCGATCAGACTGGTATCGTAGAGCTGTAATTTCTAAAAGCGCCGGGCGGACACCGCCTGGCGCTTTGACACTTGGAGGAGCTTATGATTGAAGCCTATGACAGCACGCTCTCTCGCTGTCTTCAGGGAAAGAGCACCCCATGCGCGACTGCGTGCCCCTTCTCCCTCCCCATTCGCGAGTTTCTGGAAAAGCTTGCGCGCGGCAGCTTTGCCGCCGCGGCGCGGATGTACCGCAGCGCCGTGCTTTTTCCGGAGATCGCTTCGGCGCTCTGCCCGGCGCCGTGCCGCGGCGCGTGCCGCGAGCAGGGCATGGACACGCCGATCGATCTGCCCGCACTGGAGTGCGCCGCGCGCACGCTTGCGCCGCAGCGCAGTGAAAATTACTATCTGCCGCCGAAGGAGCAACGCATCTCCGTCCTCGGAGCCAGTCTCCCCGGCTGCGCATTTGCCGCGCGCATGGCGGAAAAGCAATATCTTGTCACCGTGTTCGAGTCATCCGACCGCATCTGTCCGGAGCTGGACACGCAGCTGAGCCGCAGCATCATCGAAGCGGACATTCTGCCTGCGCTGCAAAAGGGTCCCTGTACGCTCGAGTTCGGCACGCCCATCGACCCGGACGGGGACTACGTCGGCGCATTCGACCTGGTCTACGTCCCCTCCGGCACAACATATCGCCCGAAACCCAAAAATGTCCTTCGTGGGCGCTGCGGAGAGACCGTCTCCGCGTTCGCGGGCGCGCTCGCAGACGTTGCGGACGCGGAATGGTTCCTGCGAACCGGCGAGCAGAAAAAGGACGCGCCCGCTCCCCTACTCGTCCTCCCTCCCACAACGGAAGGCGCGCGGGAGATCGCGGCGCTCGACAAAGCCGCCGCGCGGCAGGAAGCTGTCCGCTGCAAAAAGTGCGACTGCTCCGCCTGTGTCGACCACTGCATCCTGCTTCAGCAGTATGGTGCCGGTCCCATCAGGCTCGCAAACGACGTCGGGCTCGCCCTGAATGTTTTCCCGGAGACGCAGGCGCGCGCCGGGATGCGGCAGATCGGCTCCTGCACCGACTGCGGGCTCTGCAGCGAGGTCTGCCCGCAGGGCATCGACATCGGAAAATTCCTGGTCGCGGCGAGGACGGAGCTTCAGTCAAAGCGTCTGCTCCCGCCCGCGCACCACGAATACTGGCTGCGGGATATGGCGTTTTCCAACGGTGAAGCCGCCTTCACCTGGACCCCGGAGCATTGCAGCCATCTCTTTTTTCCCGGCTGTCAGCTCGGCGGCTCAGACCCGCGCTATGTGAGTCTCGTCTTTGAGCAGCTGCGTGAAAAGCTCCCCGGCTGCGGCATCACCACCCGCTGCTGCGGCGCGCCCGCCCGCTGGGCTGGCGACGAGGTCCTGTATCAGGCGGAGCTGGACGCGATACGCACGCTCTGGGAGACGAGCGGCAAGCCGGTCGTTCTGGTCGCCTGTCCGTCGTGTCTGCGCTATCTGCGTGAGCAGCTTCCGCAGATCCAGGCAGGATCCGTCTACGCCTATCTCGACGCGCCCGCGCCCTCCGCGCCGCTTGAGGCGTGCGTCTTTGACCCGTGCGCCGCACGGACGGACGCGCCGCTCCGGCAGCTCGTGCGCGAAAAATGCGCCGCAGCGGGCGCGGTGCTCTCGGAGCTTCCGCAGCACGGCGACCGCGCGCAGTGCTGTAGCTGGGGCGGGCACGGCTACGCCGTAAACCCGCTCTTTACGAACGCGCAGGCAAAGCAGCAGGCGGCGCAGAGCACGCTTCCCTACATCGCCTACTGTGCAAACTGCCGCGATGTGCTGCGCCTGCACGGAAAGTCCTGCTACCACGTGCTCGATCTGCTGCTCGGCATCAACGACGCGGAGCGCCTCCCGCCGATGCTCTCGGAACGGCGCGAACACCGGCGCGAGCTGAAGCGGACGCTGTCGCATATCTGCGGACTTCCGTATGATACCGAAAAGGAGCCATCCCGAAT
>USDP01000033.1 GCA_900553545.1 uncultured Eubacteriales bacterium
CATCTGTAACGCTCCTTCGTCGCGAACAGCTGCGCAAAGTCGTCCGCCCCTACAAGGTGCATTGCGTAGAGGCAGGAAACGTCCCCCTCTTGGCAGAGGGGGACGTTTGGCATATTTTGTTTTAGCGGACGGCGTCGGCTTCTTCGGTTTTGCCAAGGCGGCGGAGCATCGTCTTCTTGACAGCGCGGAAAATGTTCTGATAGCCCGTGCAGCGGCAGAGATGGCCGGAGAGCAGCTTGCGCAGCTCGTCGTCGGTGTACTCCTTACCGGAGTTGACGATCTCGGTCGCGGTCAGGATGAAGCCGGGGATGCAGAAACCGCACTGGATGGAGGTCTCCTCCATGAAAGCCTTCTGCACGTCGGAGAGCGTCCCGTCCGGGTTCATCAGGCCCTCGAGCGTGATGATGTCCTTGCCCTCGGCCCAGACGGCCAGATAGAGGCAGGTATTGATGGCTTCGCCGTTGATGAGCGCGGTACATGCGCCGCACTCGCCAACTTCGCAGCCCTTCTTCACGGACGTCAGGCGGTAGTCGTTGCGGAGCATGTCCGTCAGGCTGGCGCGGACGTCGACCATCTTTTCGGATTTTTTACCGTTGATCGTGCAAGTGACCAGTTGATACTGTGCCATCAGATCTCACCTCCGCAGCGTTTGACAGATTCGATCAGGCCGCGCCGGCACATTTCCACGGCGATGTGCCGCCGGAACGCCTTGCTGGCGCGCCACGAATCACGCGGGTTGATGTCTTCGAGGACGGTTTTGGCGCACGCCTCGATGTTTTCCATCGTGACGGGCTTGCCGGTCAGGAACGCCTCGGCCGAGGGGGCGCGCATCGGAACCGGACCTGCGACGCCGTAGCCGATGCGGACGCGGTCGAACGTCTTTTTGTCGGCGCTGAGGCGGACGTTGACGGAGTAGCCGGTCGTCGCAATCTCCATGGCGTTGCGCATACCGTATTTCAGGTAATAGCCGCAGGTGTTCTCATACGATTCTTTCGGGATGAGGATGGCTGTCTGAATTTCGCCCTCGGCGACGTTGATGTCGACCGTGCCGGCCTTGATGTAGAAGTCCTTGATCGGGAGATACCGTTTGCCGTGGATGCCGGTCAGCTCGACGATGGCCTCCCAGGCATGGAGCGTGGAGGCGGAGTCTGCCGAGGTGACGCCGTTGCAGGTGTTGCCGCCGATGGTGCCGGCGTTGCGGATCTGCGGGCCGCCGACCATGTCCACGGCCTCGCCGAGGACGTTGATGTATTTCTGGATGATGGGGTCGTGCGTGATATGGGAGAAGACAGTGAGTGAGCCGATGCGGATCGTGCCGTCGTCCTCCATGGTCACGCCGCGCAGCTCGTCCAGCTTCTGGATGGAGATGAGCTCTTTTCCGGCGCGGCGGCCTTCGCGCACCTGCACAAGTACGTCGGTGCCGCCCGCGATGATCTGCGCCTCGGGATGCTCGATGCGGAGCTGACAGGCATGTTCTACGCTGGTCGCTTCATAGAGCGCTTTGATGTCATACATGATGCGGTTCCTCCTCTCAGTCCTGGATCAGGCCGGCCTTTGTGAACTCCGCGAACAGCACGTGC
The DNA here is from genome assembly GCA_900553545.1 of uncultured Eubacteriales bacterium. Taxonomy (GTDB): domain Bacteria; phylum Bacillota; class Clostridia; order Oscillospirales; family Oscillospiraceae; genus CAG-170. The sequence continues at coordinate 1,581 of USDP01000033.1, forward strand.
GGCGTGATCGGGCAGCGGTCGATGGAGACGCCCGTCGCCTGCAAAATGGCGTTGCGGATGGCCGGAGCCGGGGAGCAGGCGGGCGGTTCGCCGAGGGCCTTGGTGCCGAAGGCGGACGTCGGCTCGTAGTTCTCGACGAAGGCGGCTTGCAGGTTCGGGTGATCCATAAAGGTGGAGAGCTTGTAGTCCAGCAGGTTGTTGTTGAGCGGCTTGCCGGTCTTCGGGTCGAAGATCAGCTGTTCGGACAGGCCGTAGCCGATGCCCATGGACATACCGCCGTGGACCTGTCCTTCGGCGAGGGCGGGGTTGATGAGCTTGCCGCAGTCGTGGACGTTCAGGATGTTCAGCAGCTTGACCTTGCACATCGGGATATCGACCTCGACCTCGGCGAACGTGCAGCCAAAGGAATAGGCGTTGTTGCGGATGGTATAGGTGGACTCCGCGGTGATGTGCTCAGAATGGACAGGATTATACTGCGCGGTCATTGCCAGCTCGGACAGGCTCATGAGCACGCGGTTATCCGGCACGCGGACGATATTGGAGTCGATGATGTCGAGGTTATCCACGGTCTGCCGCGTGACCTCGCAGGCATAGTCGAGAATTTTCTTTTTGAGCATTCCGGCGGTCTGACGGATGGAGAAGCCCGCGACATAGGTCTGCCGGGAGGCATAGGCGCCGAGGCCGGTCGGCGTGATGTCGGTGTCCTGACAGGACACGACGTGAACCTTCTTATAATCGGAAAGGCCGAGCGCCTCCGCGGTCATCTGGGCATAGGCGGTATCGGCGCCCTGACCGATCTCCGTCTCGCCGCACTGCATCGTGACCGTGCCGTCGAGATTCAGCTGCATCCGGTTGGACGAGGTCTCGAGCGAGATGGGGAAGACCGCCGTGTTGTACCAGAACGTCGCCACGCCGACGCCCCGGCGGATCGGGCCGGATTCGTGCGCGTAGGCTTCGCGCTTCTTGTCGTAGTCGAACAGCTCTTTGCCCTTCGCGAGACATTCGCGGAAGGAGTCGGTATGGTTTTCGTTCTTCGAGAAGCCGTCGACATAGCCCTTCGGCATCAGGTTCTTCCAGCGGTATTCCAGCGGCGTCATGCCGACGGCCGCGGCGCATTCGTCCGCATGGGATTCATCGGCGAACGACGCCTGCGGCATACCGTAGCCGCGCATGGCGCCCGCCGTCGGGATATTGGTGAAGACGGTATAGGCGTCGCCCTCAAAATTGGGGCAGGGATAGTGCTGGTTGAAGGAACCGAGCGCCTTGGCCACGATGGAATGGCCGTGCGAGGCATAGGAACCCTGATTCGAGAAACACTCCACCTTGCGCGCGGCGATCGAACCGTCCTTGCGCAGCCACGAGATCATGTGGATGCGGATGGCGTGGCGGACGCGGTTGGAGACGAAGGTCTCTTCGCGGGAGCAGTCGAACTTGACGGCGCGGCCATTGACCTGCTCACAGCACCAGGCACACAGCGGCTCATAAAGGGCATCCTGCTTGTTGCCGAAGCCGCCGCCGATGTACGGCTTGATGATGCGGATGTCCGCCCACGGGCGGCCCAACGCCTGCCCGACGATGCGGCGGACGATGTGCGGGATCTGCGTGGAGCTGGTCAGGATGAGGCGGCCGTTTTCGCCGTAGCAGAAGCAGCCGTGATTTTCGATGTGACAGTGCTGCACGGTGGGCGTATTGTACCAGCCCTCTACCTTGATCAGGCCCGGCTCTTTGATTGCCGCCTGATAGTTGCCGGCGATGGACTGCGTATGATTTAAGATATTGTTCGGGTATTTTTCGTGGAGCTGCGGCGCGCCGTCTTTCATGGCTTCCTGCACGTCCAGCACGAACGGCAGCTCTTCATACTCCACCTGGATGGCCCGCACGGCCTGCATCGCTGCGACCTCGTTCTCCGCGATGACCGCGCAGACATCATCGCCGTAATAGCGCACGTGCCGGTTCAGCAGATGCCGGTCGGCCACGTCCTGATGGTGCGGGTCCATCGCCCACGGGTGGCCCGCCGTGGGGAACGGACGATCCGGCGCGTCAAAGCACGTCAGGATCTTCACCACGCCGGGAATCTGCTCTGCCGCCGACGTGTCCACGGACTTGACAAAGCCGTGTGCAATCGTCGAATGTTTCACGCGGACGATCAGAGCGTCGCTCGGGGCCAGGTCATCGTAGTATTTTGTCCGCCCGGTCGCCTTGTCAAAGGCGTCGACACGGATCTCGCTCTTGCCCGTGATTGCCATTGCTGCTCAACCTCCATACGTTTCATAGATGCCGGAAAACGCAGCGGATGTGCGTTTTCCCCTTTTGATTTGTTCCCATTGTATCACAAACGAAAGGGAACGCAAAGAGAAAGCGTTATCTTAATTGCGAAATAACGAATTTTTTCGAAACTGCCGAAAATTTTGTGCCATTCTTGCAGTTATGCCCAAAAATGGGTATACTGCTTTGTAGAAACTGACAAGGAGACGAATCAATGGAACAGACGCTTTCTCTCGGCTGTCTCGTCATGGCGGCGGGCAGCGGGCGGCGCTTCGGCGGCAACAAGCTCGCGGCCGAGCTGGACGGCAAAACGCTCATCCGGCGGGCGCTCGAAGCCGTGCCCGGCGCGCGGTTTTCCGCCGTGACCGTGGTGAGCCAGTATGAGGACATTGAGGAGCTGGCCGGGCAGTTCGGCTTTGCGGCCATCCACAACGACCGGCCAGACCTTGGACTCAGCCATACCATCCGGCTCGGCACCGAGGCCATGCGCGGCTGCGACGGCATTTTGTATATGGTGGCCGACCAGCCGAAGCTCCGGCAGGAGACGGTGGCGCGCCTTGTGGAGGTGTTCTGCCAGCACCCGGACAGGATCGTCGGCGCGGGGCATGATGGCCGGCGCGGCAACCCGAATCTGTTTCCGGTGCGATTCTTTGAGGAACTGATGGCACTCTCCGGCGACCACGGCGGCAGCTCCGTCATCCGCGCGCATGAGGATGCGCTGCTCCTCGTGGAGACGGACGCCGAGGAGCTGTTCGACTGCGATACGCCGGAGGCGCTGGAATCGCTCACATAAGAGGCGTTCGGAGGAAACCATGCAACAGCCAAAACCTTAAATAGATGTGTCATTCTGAGCCAGTCATCAGACTGGCGTGAGAATCCCATGGATCTTTCAGGAGTGGCATGGGGAGCGTTATTCTATTTTGGACTCCTATAAAATCTACGGGATTGCCACACCAGCCTGCGGGCTGGTTCGCAATGACGCGTTTTTTGGGCGGGATTGCTATACCAATGACGCTTCTATTTTAGAGTGAAGGGGCGCAGATACAAAACGAACCGAAAGGCGCGCGGCAAAGCGGCTGCCTTTCGGTTTTTTATGCTGGGGGATTCAAAGGTCGAGGCGCAGCTGCGGCTCCGGCTGCGCAAAGAGCGTTTCGGGCAAGCCGATGGGCGATGCGCCATCGGCAAGGAGCGCGCGGGCGGCCTCGCTCCCGTCGTCGAAGACGAAGAGCGGGCGGCCGATGCTGTGCAGATGATCGGTGCAGCCGCGCCACGTCCCGCCGGTCTGCATGCGCGGCTGCGCGGCATACGTCCGTTCGCCCAGCGCATGGATCAGCCGGTTGCGCGCAAGCGCCCGCTGCGCGGAAAACGGCACGTCATAGGCTCCCTCGGTCAGATAGAGCACGCGCGCGTCTACGCGGCAGTCCGTCAGCCGCCCCGCCGGAAAGACAATCACACGCCCACCGCCGCCGAGACAGGCGTCCTCCGCCTCGGTGTCGACGCCGCCTGCGCCGCCCGAGCAGAGCACAAAGCCCTCCTTCGCGGCCAGCGCGCCGATGCGCCGGGCAAAGCCCCTGGTGCGTTCATTTGGCTGCCGCGAGCCGACGACGCTGATGCACGGCAGCTCCAGCAGCGACGGCTCACCCCGCAGGAAGAGTACCAGCGGCGCATGATCCCCCAGCAGCGCGCGAAGCGCCGCCGGATAGCCCGGCGTGATGCGTGTGAGCGGGAAGATGCTCCGCCGCTCCGCCGCGGAGAGATAGGCATGGAGCGCTGCCTCCCGCGAGAGCAGATCTTCGATGCGCTCCGCCTCCTCCGGCGCATAACCCAGACGGGTCAGATCCTTCGCCGTCAGGTCGCGCCGCAGATCTGCTCCGCCGGGTCCGAGGGCGCGCGCCCGCTCCGCCAGTGTGCGGAACTGCGCATAGCTCAGCGGGCGGCTGGATTCATCGCCCAGGGTGCTGCACAGCAGCAGCATCCCCTCCTCCGCCGCTCTCAACGGCGGAACCGGCGGCGCGAGGCCGACGCCTGCGGCTTTTTCCGCTCGGCCTCGACCAGTGTGCCGTCCTCCAGAAAGCGCACGGGCTGCACCTGATAGTGTGAATATTTCGCGATCTCATCCAGCTTGGCCTGCTCCGGCAGCGTGCCGATGATCGAGATGGCAACGCCCTTGCGCTTCGCGCGGCCCGTGCGGCCGATACGGTGGATGTAATATTCGTTTTCTTCCGGGATGTCGTAGTTCAGCACGCAGTCGACATCATCGACGTCGATGCCGCGCGAGGCGACGTCCGTCGCGATCAGGATCGGCAGTTTCCCATCCTTGAATGTGCGCATCGTCTTTTCGCGCTTCTGCTGCGGGATGTCGCCGTGGATGCAGTCGGCATCGATGCCCGCGCGGCGGAAATCGTCGCTCAGCCGCTGGCACATCACCTTCGTGTTGCAGAAGATGATCGTCCGCTCGAAGCCCATCGTCCGGAGCAGCTTCATTGCCGTGTCGATCTTCTCCAGCGGCGGGCAGGTGATGGAATACTGCGTGATGTCCGGCCGGTTTTCCGCGTCAGGCTGCACCGTGATCTCCACCTCGTCGCGCTGGTACATCCACGAGACCGTCATGACCTCCTGCGAGATCGTCGCGGAGAAGAGGCCGAGGTTGCGCCGGTTTTTGATCTTTTCGATGATGTGCGTCACATCGTCGAAGAAGCCCATGTCGAGCATTCGGTCGGCCTCGTCGAGGACGACGGTCTGCACGCGGTCGAGCCGGAGCGTTTTGCGCTTATAATGATCCATCAGCCGCCCCGGCGTCGCCACGACGATCTGCGGGTGTTTTTCCAGCTGCTTGATCTGGCTCTCGATCTTCGCGCCGCCATAGACCACGGCCACGCGGATCTTTTTGGAGAATGTCAAAAGGCCGCGCAGCTCGTCGCCAATCTGGATGGCCAGCTCGCGCGTCGGCGCAAGGATCAGGCCCTGAAGGTCTTCGCTGTCCGCGTCGATGTGCTCGATCATCGGGATGCCGAAGGCAAACGTCTTGCCTGTGCCGGTCGGGGCCTTGGCGATGACGTCCTTCCATTCCATGAATGGCGGGATGGCCTCGGCCTGAATTTTGGTCGGGTAGCCGTAGCCCTTCTGCTCCAGCGCCTGTAACACTTCCGCGGACAGGCCGAGATCCGCAAATGTCAGATTCTGTTCCATAGTGTATCGTTCCTTCTTCTGAAAAATCGCAATTTTTTTAATCATATCACATTTTTTCGGTTTTTCAAAGAGGGAAACCAAAAAATTCCCTTGATTTTCCGCTGTACCGGTATTTTCACATGTAGGGGCGGCCGTCCCTACATGGTGCGATGACAAATCAAAAAGACGCCCGGAGGGCGTCTTTTATTTCTGCTGCAAGTCTTTGGGCAGCTGTTTTTCGTTCTGCGCGATCAGAAGGCTGATCAAAAATGCCGGGACCAGCGCCGCCAGCGCAATTGTATACCACGGATGCGCGTAGGCCACGTCATCCGTCATGGCGTATCCAGCAATCAGCATCAGCGCCGCCACGGCGAACAGCACCACGCGGATGGCGTTGCACACCTTGTCATACCGCACCAGATACGCGAACCACGCATCCCCGTCTTCAAACAGCGCCGCCGCGCGCCACGGCGTAAACGTTCTGCAAAACCAGTCCTTCATTGCGTCCAAATTCCTTTCACAGCTCCGCCCATAAGACGTCTTCGTCCGGCAGGCCAAGGCTCCGCTTCAATGCGAGGAAGCTCTCGTCGCTGATGACGTGCTCGATGCGGCAGGCGTCCTCTGCCGCACATTCCCGGCTCACGCCGATGCGCGTCAGCCAGAGCGTCAGGACGCGGTGCCGCTCGTAAATTTTCTCTGCCGCGGCAAAGCCAAGCTCCGTCAGATGGAGCCAGCCGCCGTCTTCAACGGTCAGATAGCCGCCTTCGCGCAGCAGGCCGATCGCGCGGCTGACCGAGGGCTTGGAATAGCCCATGTATTCGCTCACGTCCACGGCGCGGACTTGCCCGCGCTGGTGCAGCAGCACGTGGATGGATTCCAGATACATCTCACCTGATTCCTGTAAATGCACCGCCGCACCTCCGTTTCCTGAATTTAATTATTATACCACAACTTTTCCTACACCGCAACCGGTATTCCGGCTGCGGCTGTTCGACGGATGGAGCGTGGAACAGGAAGCGGCAGGCGGAGCGATTCAGGCCGTTCAGCGCCAGATCAGGACCATCGCCAGATCGTTGACATTGGTCCCGGTCGGCCCGGTCATCAAAAGACCGCCGATTTTTTGCAGCGCATGATACGCATCATTTTCCGCCAGCACCTGCGGCACATCCAGCCCCGCAGCGCGCAGCGCCGCATCCGAGCTTTGGTCGACAAAGCCGCCGGCCGCGTCGGTCGGCCCGTCTGTCCCATCCGAGCCAAACGAGCAGACAGCCGTATTCTGCGTTCCCCGCAGCCCCGGTGCGGCCGCAAGCGCCAGCTCCTGATTCCTTCCGCCGAGTCCCTGCCCGGTCAGATGCACGACCGTTTCTCCTCCGGCAAAGAAGGCCAGCGGCCGCTCCGTCTGCTGATGGCTGCGGGCAATGCTGGCGAGAAAACGCCCCGCTTCACGCGCCTCGCAGTCCAGACAGTCTGTCAGCATCCGGCACTGAAAGCCCAGCTTTTGTGCGGCGTCCTGCGCGGCGGCGCAGAGCGCACGGACGCTGCCGGTAATATGCGTTTCCACGTTGGAAAGGTGGTTCGGCGTCGGCGCTTCCAGACAGGAAAGCGCCTCATCGGACAGATGCAGCGCATATTTTTTCACAATGGCCAGCGCCTGCTCTGCGGTAGAGGCATCCGGATACGCCGGCCCGGAGGCGATCATGTCCAGCGGATCGCCGACAATGTCGGACAGGACGATGGAAAACACCCTGGCCGGTGCACAGTGCTGCGCGAACCGCCCCGCCTTCACGCGGGAGAGGCGCTTGCGGATCGTATTCATCTCCACAATGTCCGCCCCGCAGGCCAGAAGCTCGCGCGTGATGCGCTGCTGCTCCTCCGGCGTGATGAACGGCAGCTCAAAAAGCGCCGAACCGCCGCCGGACACCAGAAACAGCACCGTGTCCTCCGCCGTCAGCCGCTCCGTCAGAGCCAGCGCATGGCGAGTTGCCGCAAAGGACGCCGCATCCGCGACCGGGTGCCCGGCCTCAAAAATGGCAAGGCTGCCGATTGCACCGCGCGAATGTCCATGCTTCGTGATCACGACACCGTCCGTGATCCGCGCGCCGAGCGTCTGGTATGCAGCGTTTGCCATCTGCCACGCCGCTTTTCCGATTGCGATGAGATAGACCCGCCCGGAAAGCTCCGCCTGCTCCAGCGCGCTGCGCACGGCCGCATCCGGCTGCACGGCCGCAAGCGCCTGTATCATGATCTGCCCGGCCATTTGGCGTAACGTTTGCTCCATCGTTTTTCTCCTACAGCATGAAACTGGAAGGCGAACTTCGCTTCGCAGCGGAAGTCTGCCTGTCGGGTTTTTCTGACGTGCCATCCGGTTCGGTCCGGAAACTGGCAGGGGGCGCGATGCGCTCCGGAATCTGTGCGCATCAGCGAAGCATATGGCTCAAATTGTAACTGAAATACCCTGAAAAAGCAACCCTGTGCGCACGATCTTCTTTGCGGGGCAGGGATGGACAGATAAAAACCGGCATCTGCCTGAAAGGCAGATGCCGGTCACGTTTGCGGTATCTCTTAGTACATGCCGCCCATGCCGCCGCCCTGGGCTGCGGCAGCCGCCATGGCCGCGTCCGCCTGAGGATCGGGCTTGTCGGCCACAAGGGACTCAGTCGTCAGGACGCAGGACGCGATGGACGCTGCGTTCTCGAGCGCCGTGCGGGTGACCTTGGTCGGGTCGACGATGCCGGCGGGGATCATGTCGCAGAAGGTCTCGGTGTAGGCATTGTAGCCATAGCCGACCTTGCGGGAGGAGCGGATCTTCTCAAAGATGATGGAGCCGTCGACGCCCGCGTTCTCCGCGATCTGACGGATCGGGGCCTGCAGGGCCTTGGCGATGATCTGTGCGCCGGTCTTCTCATCGCCGGAGAGCTTGGCGACCAGCTTCTCAACTGCCGGGATCGCGTTGACGAACGCCGTGCCGCCGCCGGCGACAATGCCTTCCTCGACGGCCGCGCGGGTCGCGTTCAGGGCGTCCTCGACGCGGAGCTTCTGTTCCTTCATGGCGACTTCGGTCTGCGCGCCGACCTTGATGACGGCGACGCCGCCGGACAGCTTGGCCAGACGCTCTTGCAGCTTTTCCTTGTCGTAATCGGACGTGGTGACAGCCAGGGTGTTCTTGATCTCGGCCACACGCGCCTTGATGGCGTTGGGGTCGCCGCAGCCGTCGACGATGACGGTGTTGTCCTTGCTGACCTTGACCTGACGGGCACGGCCCAGATCGGTCACCTGCGTGTCAGGCAGGTTCATGTTCAGCTCGCTGGAGATATAGGTGCCGCCGGTGAGGACGGCGATGTCCTTGAGCATTTCCTTGCGGCGGTCGCCGAAGCCGGGGGCCTTGACGCAGACGCAGGTGAAGCTGCCGCGCAGGCGGTTGACCAGCAGGGTGGCCAGGGCGTCGCCCTCGACATCTTCCGCGATGATGACCAGCTTCTTGCCGGTCTTGACGATCTGCTCGAGCAGCGGAAGGATTTCCTGAATCGAGGAGATCTTCTTATCGGTGATCAGGATATACGGATCGTCGATGATGGCTTCCATCTTCTCGGTGTCGGTGACCATGTAGGGGGAGATGTAGCCGCGGTCGAACTGCATGCCTTCGACAACTTCCAGACCGGTCTCGGCGGTCTTGGACTCTTCGATGGTGATGACGCCGGAGGTGGAGACCTTCTCCATCGCCTCGGCGATCAGCTTGCCGACGGTCTCGTCGCCGGAGGAGACAGCGCCGACACGGGCGATGTCGTCAGAACCCTTGACGACCTCGGCGTTCGCCTTGATGGCCTCAACGGTCACGGCGACGGCCTTCTCGATGCCCTTGCGCATGACCATGGGGTTCGCACCGGCGGAGACGTTCTTCAGGCCCTCATGGACGATGGCCTGCGCGAGCAGGGTGGCGGTGGTGGTGCCGTCGCCGGCGACGTCGTTCGTCTTGGTGGCGACTTCGCGGACGAGCTGTGCGCCCATGTTCTCGAACGCATCTTCCAGCTCAACGTCCTTTGCGATCGTCACGCCGTCGTTGGTGACCAGCGGAGCGCCGTACTTCTTGCCGAGGACAACGTTGCGGCCCTTCGGGCCGAGGGTGACTTTCACGGTATTTGCAAGCTGGTCAATGCCAGCCAGAAGGGCCTTGCGGGCCTCTTCGCCATAAACAATCTGCTTTGCCATAATCGTATTACTCCTTTACTGCCTTATTCCACAACTGCCAGAATGTCGCTGAGCTTGCAGACCATATAGTCCTGCTCGTCGAGCTTGATCTCCTGGCCGCCAAACTTTGCGGTGAGAACCTTCTGGCCGACCTTTACAGTCATCGGCTCGTCCTTCTTGCCGGGGCCGACTGCAACGACCTCGCACAGCGCGGACTTTTCCTTGTTCGCAGTGGAAAGAATGATGCCCGATGCGGTCTTTTCCTCCGCCTCGAAGCGTTTGAGCACTACATTGTCAGCCAATGGCGTCAGTTTCATAACAAATTACCTCCTGTATGGTGTGGCTGCCGCGCAGCCGTGTTTACGTTCCGTTTTAGCACTCATTGCATCTGAGTGCTAACAACTTATATAATACCCATGGCGGCGAAAAAGTCAAGTGCTTTTTCACAAAAACTTATGTCATTTTTGTGAATTCTCACAGCGATAGGTCAATCCGCGCGGATAGAAGAAGCGGATGGCCTGCGGGATCAGTTCGATCTGGGCATCCGTGGTGCGGATGGCCTCGCCGTCGACATTGACGACGTTTTCCTGTTCACATTCGACGCGGACGGTATGGCAGCGGACATGGCGGATGAGGTGCGGATAGTCGGCATAGTGTCCCTTCTGGTATTTGCCGATGACGCCCGCAACCTGGAGCAGGTTGACCTTCTCCACGATCAGCACGTCGAGAAGGCCGTCGTCCGGCTCTGCATCCGGCACGGGGTTGAAGCTGCCGCCGTACCAGCGGCCGTTGCAGATGCAGATCATGGTCTGGCGGCCCTCGACGGTCTCGCTGTCGTCGAGCGTGACGCGGTAGTACTGACTGATGCCGCGGAAGAGGTTGTTGATCGTGGAGAGAATGTAGGCCCCCTTGCCGGTCACGAACGGGAGGTGCTTGTAGCGGGCGATGTCCGTGCCGATGCGGGCGTCGAGGCCGATGGAGAGAATGTTCAACGCGTACAT
>USDP01000034.1 GCA_900553545.1 uncultured Eubacteriales bacterium
ACTGCGCCGTCCACGACCTCGGCCCTGCCGGCGACAAATCGGAGCAGGCGCGCCGCGTGTTCGACGCGCTGCGCGAATTTGACCACGAACCCGTCACGGCCATTTGGGCGCAGTGCCCGGACGCGGCAGGACTCGGCCTCGCGGTCAGCAACCGACTGAAAAAAGCCGCCGGGTTCCACGTCATCGAGGTATAGCCATGCACATCATCGGCATCACCGGCCCGACCGGCTGCGGCAAGACCACGCTCCTGCGCGTCATTGAGGCGCACGGCGGCTTCACCGTCGACTGTGACGCGCTTTATTACGAGATGCTCCGCGAGAACGCGCCGATGCGCGCCGCGCTGACGGAGGCGTTCGGCGACATCTTCCTGCCGGACGGCAGCCTCGACCGGCCGAAGCTCGGCAACCGGGTCTTTTCCGATCCCGACGCGCTGGCGCGGCTCAACGCCATCGTCTATCACCACATGGGCCAAAAGATGCGGGAGCTTCTGGCCGAGCAGGCCGGACAGGAGCGCCCCTATTTCGCCATCGACGCGATCAACCTGATCGAATCTGGCCTCGCCGCCCTCTGCGATACGACGGTCGCCGTCCTTGCGCCGAAGGCGCTTCGCCTCGCGCGCATCATGGCCCGCGACGACATCTCCGAGGACTATGCCCGCCGCCGCATTGAGGCCCAAAAGCCGGACGAATTCTACCGCGCTTCCTGCGGTGCTGTGCTGGAAAACAGCGGCACGCCGGAAGCATTCCAAAAAACCTGTGAACAATGGCTCCAAGCCATAAAATAAGGAGGACATTATGACCAAAGAAGAGCGTAACGCGCTGTTATACAAGCCCCAGAACGGCCTCGACCGCATCAGCGCTGTCGAAGAGGCGGAAATGAACGACTACTGCGAGCAGTACAAGGCCTTCCTCGATGTCTCGAAGACCGAGCGCGAATGCGTCGTCTCCGCCATCCGCCTCGCCGAGGCGAAGGGCTTCAAGCCCTACACGCCGGGCATGGCCGTCGCCCCCGGCGACAAGCTCTACTACAACAACCGCGGCAAGGCCATCATGCTCATGATCATCGGCCAGAAGCCGCTCTCCGAGGGCGCGAACATCGGTGCGGCCCACACCGACGCCCCGCGGCTCGACCTCAAGCCCAATCCCCTCTACGAGGATGCCGAGCTGGCCTACCTCAAGACACACCACTACGGCGGCATTCGCAAATACCAGTGGGTCACCGTCCCGCTCGAGCTGCACGGCCTCGTCGTCCGCCGCGACGGCAGCGAAGTCTACGTCAAGATCGGCGACGACCCCAAGGACCCCCAGCTCGTCATCAACGATCTGCTCCCGCACCTTGGCCGCGAACAGGGCAAAAAGCCCCTCAATGAGGCCATTCCGTCCGAGACGCTGAACATTCTCGTTGGCTCCCGTCCGCTCCGCGATGACGACGGCTCTGACCGCGTCAAGGTCGAAGTCCTGCGTCTGCTGAACGAGAAATATGGCATCACCGAGGAAGACTTCATCTCCGCCGAGCTGGAAGCTGTCCCCGCGGCGAACGCCCGCGACATCGGCTTTGATCGCAGCCTCATCGGCGCCTACGGCCATGACGACCGCGTCTGCGCCTTCGCCGAGCTGGCCGCGCTCCTCGCGCTCGACAAGCCCGAAAAGACCGCCGTCTGCATCTTCGCCGACAAGGAAGAGATCGGCTCTGAAGGCGTCTCCGGTATGCAGGGCGACTATTTTGAATATGTCATGGCCTCCCTCTGCCACGCACAGGGCGTCGGCCTGCGTGAGTGCCTCGCCCATTCCTTCTGCCTCTCCGCCGACGTCACCGCGGCCTATGACCCGAACTTTGCCGAGGTCTACGAGCGCCGCAACTCCGCCTACGCCAACTATGGCATCGGCCTCTGCAAATACACCGGTTCCGGCGGCAAGGGCGGCGCGTCCGATGCCTCTGCCGAGGTCGTCGGCAAGATCCGCAAGCTCTTCAACGACGAGGGCGTGATCTGGCAGATGGCCGAGCTCGGCAAGACCGACGCGGGCGGCGGCGGCACCGTTGCCAAATACATGGCCAAGCGCAACATCGACACGCTCGATGCAGGCGTCCCGGTCCTCTCGATGCATGCCCCCTTCGAAACGGTCGCGAAGCTGGACTGCTACATGACCTATCGCGGCATGAAGGCTATTTTCGAGAAATTGTAAGAACTCAATGCGCCGGTTCTTTTCGGCTGATTCTGCGTTGCCGCTCCTAGACGTACACGCGGTACGCCGTCGTCGCAGGCGCCTTGACTCAGCCGAAAACTCCGCGGCGCTGACGAAACAGCTTTTCCGCCAATGCGGCGTTGCTGCGGGCTTGACGGAAAAATCATCGGCGCACAAGAACGGGCGGACGCCTTGATTCAGGAAAAATCTCGCGTCGCGCAAAGTTGAGACTGCACGCATCCTGATGGGAAAAATCATCGGCGCAAAGGCGGATGCGGTGCAGCGGCTGATTTTTCAGGCGGCAACCGGTTTCGCGTAAAATCGACGATCCCTCCGACATACAATAGATGTCGGAGGGATTTTTTATGGACTGTTGTTTGGAAATACCGGGCTATTTTACGTCGCAGCGGCAGGCGGGACACCTCCCGCGGCTGCGGCGCGAATTTCCGTTCGTCTACATCCATGAGCTGACACGGACGGCTTATGGCCGCCCCATCCACGCGCTCCAGATCGGCAGCGGCGACCGCAAGATTCTGCTCACGGCGGGCCATCACGCCAATGAGACGATCACGTCTGAGGTGCTGTGGCGGTTTCTGTTTACATACTGCAAGGCGCTGCGCGCGGAGCGCACGGTCTGCGGTGCGGATGCACTTTCACTCTACCACGAGGCGATGGTCTACCTCGTCCCGCTGGTTAACCCGGACGGCGCAGATCTGGCTGCGGGCGCGATTGCGCCGGGGAGCGCGGAATATTGCGCGGCCGCGCAGATCGCGGCGGTTTTTCCGGACGTGCCGTTCCCCTCCGGGTGGAAGGCGAACCTCTCGGGCGTCGATCTGAATCTCAATTATCCCGCCCGCTGGGAAGAAGCCCGCAGCATCAAGGCCGCAAAGGGCTTCGGCCGGCCCGCGCCGCGGGACTACCCCGGCGGGCGTCCGCTCGACCAGCCGGAGACGGCGGCGCTTGCCGCCTATGCGGCCTGCATCCGCCCGGATCTGATGCTGGCGCTGCACACGCAGGGCCGCGTGATCTATCCCGGGCCTGTGGAAACAGCGCCGGAGGGCAGCGAAGCGCTGGCAAAAGCACTCGCGGCGGCGTCCGGCTATGAGATCGAAGACGTCCCGCCAGAGTCGGCCAACGCGGGCTTCAAGGACTGGTTTTTGCAGCGGTTCCACCGCTCGGCGTTCACCGTGGAATGTGGGCTTGGGGAAAATCCGCTGCCGCCGTCGGCGCTGGACGGTCTGTGCGCGGAGCTGTTTCCGCTGCTCGTCACCGCGATACAGTGGTAGAAGGATGGTTTGAGCAGACAGCCAGGGTCCGGCAGCTTTGCCGGATCCTGGCTTGGTTTTAGCATATTTACAGCTCCTGCGTGCGGGCAAGGGCGCGGTTTTTATAGGCGGGGTCGCCGGTGACCTCGCGGAGGACGCGGATCTCCGGCGGGGTTTGCAGCGGCTGGCCGTCCTCGAGCGCGGCGCGCAGGATGGCGTGCTCCGCGCTGAAGGGGTAGACGTCGATCTCCATGCGCTGCTCCGCGTAGCGGAAGCGGTATTTCGTCTTGTGGACGGCGCGGAGGCTCGGGTCGCCCTCCATCAGGTACTGGACATATTCCTTGCCGGTGATGGGGCGCTCGGTCTCCCATTCGCGCTCGGGTGTGATGTGTTTTTCGGTGTAGAAGTAAAGGTATTCCGCGCCGTTGCGCTGTTGCCGGACGCGGCGGACGATCTGCGGGCTGGTGGGCCGGAGATAGGTCTGCATCATGTCGACGCCCGCGGCGGCGTAGCGCGTCTCGAGCGCGTGGAGATCCGGCAAGTCGATGAGGTATTTGTGCCAGTGCTGCTCCGGCGCTTTTTCACCGAGACATTCGTAGACCGCGCGCAGGCCGCGCGTCATCTTGTCCTCGAAGTCGACGGAGTTGTCGATGATGTGCAGATTGGGGTGCGCACTCCAGGCCCGGATGGTTTTGTCGTCCATCTCCCGCGCGCCTTCAACGGATTCGTAGCGCACGGCGTTGCCGAAGTTGTAGGCGAACTCCGCGCCCTTGGCGCAGGAGACGAGATGCAGCACGGCGTCGTAGCCCGCGAGGATTTCCTCCTCTGTCTTGCCAAAGGAGGCGAGGACGGCGCGGAACTCGTCGTCGGAGACGTAGGCTTTGTCGTCGAAGACGGCGCGGTCGTAGAGGATGAGGACGTTCTCCTCCGGCACCATCGCCGCCGCGCGCAGCGCGAGCTGCTCTTTGTGGAGCTGGTCGGCGATGACGAGATATTGGAACTCCAGCATCGAGACGCAGCCGCCGAACGGGCGGATGCCGAAGCCGGCCATCAGCTCGGTCGCCGTTTCGGGGATGGTGATGACGCGCCAGCCATCGTCCTGTTTGAATTCCTTCAGGATGCGGCTGGTGAGCGTCGTTTTGCCTGCGGCGGGGCCGCCGGTCAATACGATGCGCGTGATGCGTTTTGCCATAACATCAGTCCTTCGTTGTGATAAAACCAGTTTATCAGAAAAATTTGGGATTTGCAAGAGCCGCAAAATGCCCTCTCTTGGAGGAGAGGGCATTTTTGCGTGGATCATCAAACTTTTTCAAAATCCTCGGCGCCGTGCTTGCAGAGCGGGCAGATAAAGTCTGCGGGAAGCTCCTCGCCCTCGTAGACGTAGCCGCAGATCTTGCAGACCCAGCCGTGCTGCTCCTTGAGCTTGGAGGGCTTCGGCTTGACATTGGCGAAATAGTAGGCGTAGGTCATGGACGGCACGTCGGAGAGCTGCCGCGCCTCGGTGACATCGGCAATGAAGAGCGTGTGCGTCTCAAACTCGATGGTCTGCGTGACCCTGGCCGAGATGAAAGCATTGGTGCAGTACGGCAGATAGTAGACGCCGTTGGTCGCGCGGGCCATGCCCTGCACGCCGGCAAACTTGTCGACGTCGCGGCCGGACTGGAAGCCATAGTGCTGGAACATTGCGAACGGCGCGTCGTTCGAGAGAACGGAGACGTTGAATACGCCGGTCTTTTTGATCATGTCGTGCGTATAATTCGCCTTGTTGACGGCGATGGAGATGCGCTTGGGGGTATCGGTCAGCTGCGTGACAGTGTTAATGATGCAGCCGTTGTCCTTTGCGCCGTCGCGGGCCGTCAGGACGAACAGGCCGTAGGACAGGGAGAACATCGCGTTCTGCTCGACCGGGGCGTCCGCGGTGTGTACCGGGGCCTCGTGCTTCGGCATGGAGTCCACGATAGCCTCGGCCAGCGCGTCCATCGACTCGAGCTGGGCTTCCTTGAGGCTGGACTTGATGGTGACCGTCTCGTCGAGGATCGTGCAGTTTTTCAGCTTCGAGAACTCTGCACGCATCAGCCCGCCCGCCGTCGGCGCCCAGGAGCCATTTTCAACGAGGGCGATGGTGCGGTTCTGGAGGTTGTGGTTGACGATGTCGTGGACGAGATTTTCCATGTTCACGAACATGCCCGCGTTGTACGTCGTGGAGAGGAAAACGAGATGGCTCGCACGGAAGCATTCGGAGACGATCTCGCTCGCATGCGTCGCGGAGACGTCGTAGACCTTGACGTTGCGGACGCCGAGGTCGGCCAGCTTCCCGGCCAGAATGTTCGCGGCAGTCTCGGTATTGCCGTAGACGGAGGCGTAAGCGATGACGACGGCGTCCTCTTCGGGCGTATAGGTCGCCCAGTGGACGTATTTGTCGATGAACCAGCCGATGTCCTTGCGCCAGACCGGGCCGTGCAGCGGGCAGATCGTCTCGATCTCGATCGTCGCGGCCTTTTTCAGCAGAGCCTGTACCTGTGTGCCGTATTTGCCGACGATGTTGGTATAGTAGCGCCGCGCATCGTCGAGCCACTCGGTCTGGAAGTTGACCTCGTCGGCATAGAGGTTGCCGCCCAGCGCGCCGAACGTGCCAAAGGCGTCGGCGGCGAAGAGCGTCTTCGTTGTGACATCGTAGGTCACCATGACCTCGGGCCAGTGGACCATCGGGGCCATGACGAACGCGAAGGTGTGCTTGCCGGTGCAGAGCGTATCCATCTCGGCGACGAGGTGAACGCGGCTGTCGACGTCGAAGGAGAAGAAGTTCTTCATCATCTGCGCGGTCTTCTTATTGCAGACGAGCGTGACCTCTGGATAGCGGAGCACGACGGCCTCGATCGTGGCGGCGTGGTCCGGCTCCATGTGGTTGACAATGAGATAGTCCAGCTTGCGGCCGTTCAGCACGTGCGCCAGATTTTCAAAGAAGATGGGCGAGACGGAGTTGTCGACCGTGTCGAGCAGGACGGTCTTTTCGTCCAGAACGACGTAGGCATTGTAGCTCACGCCGCGCGGGATGGGATAGACGTTTTCGAACAGCGCCAGCCGCCGGTCGTTGCCGCCGACCCAGTAGAGATCCTCGGTCATTTTTTTCACACAGTACATGGTAAAGCCCTCCTGAACATAGCTCTATTATCTTGATATTAATATAACATAGGACGGTAGATTTGTCCAGTAAAAAATAAAAATAATTCTTATTTTTATTTTTGACGATTTCAGGTTGCAAAGCAGGCGGGCAATGCCCGCCCCAAATCACCCCAAACTGTGACCCAGCGCAGCGGTCACAGTTTGGAAAGGAAGAAGGAGCCAGCGGATATGGAGCTTTCGCCGCCTCGGCGGAAGCGGAATGCAGCTGGCTTCTTCTGACGCCGCGCCGCCCGCCATCTTGATGATGGCGGCCAGACGGCATTTTACGGATACGGTTTGTATGGGTACTGATCCCGGTAAGTCTATTTTGGATTCTTCAGATTTCTTAATACGCGCGGGGGTTGTCAAATTTTGCAGATTCTGCTATGATGGGGGGACGAATCGAGGTGTTTTCCATGCGGAAATGGAAGCAAATTTTGTCCGTTCTGCTGCTTCTGGCGGCGGTTTTGACCTGTTTCTCCCCAATTTGTGAGGCAGAAAGTCTGGATTGCGGGGCGAAGCTGCTGGCCATCACGTTTGACGACGGCCCAGGGCCATACACGGCGGGACTGCTCGACGAGCTGGCCGCGCGCGGCGTGAAGGCGACATTCTTCGTCTCGGGCTACCGCGCCGCGAACTACCCGGAGACGCTGAAGCGCATCGTGGACGAGGGGCACCAGCTTGCGAACCATACTTATAATCACGCCAATCTCAACACGCTCTCCGCCGCGAAGGTCCGCAAGGAGATCTCCTCCGTGCAGGAGCTGATCACCGCCGCGGGCGGCGACAACCCGGCCTACATCCGCCCGCCCTACGGCAACGCGAACCAGACCGTCCGTTCCAATGTCTCCGTGCCGCTCATCAACTGGGCGGTCGACCCGCTGGACTGGAAATACCGCAATGCGGACACTGTCTGCAACAACATCGTCAGCGGGGCCTACGACGGCGCGATCATCCTCGTCCATGACATCCACAAGACGAGTGTTCCCGGCGCGCTGGCCGCGATCGACGAACTGCTGGACGAGGGCTATGAGTTCGTCACGGTGAAAGATCTTTTTAAGCGCCGCGGCGTCACGCCCGAGGCCGGGAAGGTCTATTACGACGCGAAGAACAACGGCATCAACCTCAGTGCCGAGCAGATCAGCCCCGAATATTACGACGAGGACAAGCTGGCCGCGCACTGGGGCTATGACGCGCTGTGCCTCTGCATGGAGCGCGGCTGGCTGACGACGGCCGCGGACGGTCGCTGGCTGCCGAACCACTATGTGACGCGCGGTGCGCTGGCCACCGCCTTTGGCCGCTTCTGCGGCATCACGGACGCCTATCGCGCGGGCGAGGACACCGGCTATGCCGATGTTTCATCAGACGATCCCGATGCGCCGTTCATTCGCTGGGCGTCGGACGCCGGGCTGATGATCGGGACCGGCGGACAGTTTTCGTCGGATGCGACGCTTACGCGTGAGCAGCTGGCCACCGTGTTGGCCCGCTATCTGACGCTTCAAGGTGAGGCCGAAGCCCCCGCACTGTCGCTTGCTGAGGACTATTCCGATGCGGACGCGATCTCCGGCTGGGCTGCGGACGGCGTCGCCCGCTGCACAGAGCTCGGCCTGCTGCAAGGCTCCAGCGGGGCGTTCCGCCCGAAGGGCACGCTCACGCGCGCCCAACTCGCGGCCATTTTGCAGCGCCTTTCCGGCAAATGATCCATTTCCACAAAGAAAAGCGTGTCGAAAAAGTCTTTTCGCCCCGCTGCTCGTCCAGTTTTCCGAACTTGAAAAGTTCAGAAAACTGCTTGATTGAACGCGAAAGGGGCTTTTTGCCCCTTTCACTCTGAAGGTGAATTGCCCGAAGGGCAAGAGAAGCTGGCCTGGGCCATTCCCCGCTACTCTGTTGCAGAACTGCATTTTATAGTTTTTGACAGTCTCAAGCGTCCTTTTGAATCAGGACAGCCGCCGCGCCGGGGTTACAGCGTTACCACCTCGACGACCGTCAGCGTGTCGCCGTCGATCGTGAAGCGCACGTCGAGTCCGTCAAAGCTGAAGCCGTAGCGCCGCGTGGGATCGTGCTGATAGCCGGGGCGAGGATTGAGCGAGAGCGCCTGCGTCAGCCCCTCCAGCTTCTCCGGCGCGATCATCCCGCGCCACGGCTCCGGGAAGATGACCGCCAGCGGCGCGGCCTGCCGCGTTCCGGCGAAGGCATCGACTGCGTCCGGCACGCTGTCGGCATACGGGACGTAGGGCTTGATGTCAAAAATGGGCGTTCCATCGACCATGTCCGCGCCCGTCACATAGAGCACCGGGCCGCCCTTCGCCGCCCAGTCGACGGACACGAGCCGCACCACGCTCAGGCCCATGTGGTTTGGCCGGAACGGCGAGCGCGTTGCGAACACGCCGACGCGCGTCTTGCCGCCGAGCTTTGGCGGCAGAACCGTCGGCGAATAGTCGTCCGGCGCGACGCGGTGAAACTGCCAGATGAGCCACAGATGGCTCCAGCCCTCGATGCCGCGCAGATAGTCCGGGTTGCGGAATTCCGGCTCGAAGACGATCACCGACGTCAGCCGGTCGACCAGGCCGGACTGCCGCGGAACGCCGAATTTTGTTGGGAAATCGGTATGAATATGGGCGATCGGCTGCATAGCAAATACTCCTTTTTCGTCTTGCCATTATCATATCACAAAACTTCAAAATTTGTTTTACAATTTCAATTCTCCGCGTTATAATGAGTAGAAATCAGGAAAAGGTGGCGTTCTTATGAACGATGAACTGACGGCGGTCGACATCCGGAAGATGCAGGAAGAGCTGGAATACCGGCGCATCGAGCTGCGCCCGAAGCTGATCGAGGACGTAAAAACCGCGCGGGAATTCGGCGATCTGAGCGAGAATTTCGAATATAAATCGGCCAAACGCGAGAAAAACCGCAACGACAGCCGCATCCGCTATCTCGAGCGCATGATCAAAACGGCGAAGGTCATCGACGTCCGCTCGAACGCGGACGAGATCGGCCTGTTCGACAAGGTGACGATCTACATCGAGGAAGACGACGAGGAACAGACCATCGAGCTGGTCACGACGCTCCGGCAGAATGCCCTCAAGGGCCTCATCAGCAAGGAATCCCCGGTTGGCAAGGCCGTGCTCGGCCATAAAGTCGGCGACCGGGTGACCGTGCAGGTCAACGAGAATTACAGCTACGACATCGTCATCCGCGCCGTCGAAAAAGGGCAGGATGACGCCTCCTTGCCGATCAGCAGCTATTGACAACGATGGATTCTGTGGTAAAACGGCAGCAACATACTTAAAAGGCAGGTAACTGGATATGGAACGAAATGAAGCATGGGCGCTTTTGACGAAATACAACAAGGATCATTTTCATCTTCAGCACGCGCTGACGGTCGAGGCCGTGATGCGCTGGTACGCAAACGAGCTGGAATACGGCGACGAGGCCGATTTCTGGGCGACCGTCGGCCTGCTGCACGACCTCGATTTTGAGCAGTGGCCGGAACAGCACTGCCAGAAATGTCAGGAACTGATGCGGGACGCAGGCGTCGACGAGCGGACGATCCACGCCGTCGCCAGCCACGGCTACGGCATCTGCTGCGACATCGCGCCGGAGCATGAGATGGAGAAGGTACTCTTCGCGGCGGACGAGCTGACGGGCCTGATCTGGGCGGCGGCGCTGATGCGCCCGAGCAAGAGCACAACGGACATGGAGCTCAAGAGCGTCAAAAAGAAGTTCAAGGACAAGAAGTTTGCTGCCGGATGCAGCCGCGACGTCATCACGCGCGGCGCGGAGCAGCTCGGCTGGGAACTGGATACGCTGATCGAGCGAACGCTCGCCGCGATGCAGGCCACCGAGGCCGACGTCACCGCAAAGACCGCCGCATTAGAATAAGCGCACAAAAGGCTGCCATTTCTGGCAGCCTTTTGATATTTTCCTTAGGCAGCACCGCACAATTCGGCAAGCAGATTTGGCGAGAATTTTTTCGTCAGATCAAGGTTTTGGAAAGTGCAGGAATACTGTATGTATTTCAAACTTTTCAAACCGCAGAGCTGGCGGAAAAGGGCCGGCAAAGCGCGCTGACGCGATTGTGCGGTGTTGCCTTTATTTTTTGCGGCCAAACAGCCCGCGCTTTTCATAGGGCGCGGCACTGATGGACACGAGGTCATAGCCCGTCTCCTTGATCGCCGCGCAGAGCTTTTCCTCATCCAGCGGCTCCTCCGAGAGCACGACCGTCTCGCCCTTGCTGTGCGACGAGGTCACTTTTTTGACATTGAACGCGCGGCGGATGGCGTCGTTGATGTGGCTTTCACACATGCCGCACATCATGCCGTCGATCTTCAGTTTGGTTTCTGTCATGGGATACCGTCTCCTTCAAGTTAGAGTAGTTAAACTCCTCTCTGCCCACATTATAGCACGCCGCATGAAATTTGCAAGCGAAAAATCGCACGGTTTTTCCAAACCGCGCGATTGATTTTTGCATAATTTACCGCGCCCGGAGCTGCCAGAACGCCAGCGCACCCGCGGCGGCCACGTTCAGCGAGTCCACCTTATGCGACATCGGGATCTTCACCGTGTAATCGCAGGCCGCGATCGTTGTATGCGCGAGGCCGTCGCCCTCGGTCCCAAGGACGATGGCGAGCTTCGGCTCAGCCATGAGCGCCTCATCCTCAATGGAGACGGAATCGTCCGTCAGCGCCATCGCCGCCGTGCGGAAGCCGAGCGCGCGCAGCCGCGCGATCCCCCGCTCCGGCCAATCGCCCGGCGCATCGCCGATGTATGTCCACGGCACCTGGAACACCGTCCCCATGCTGACGCGGACCGCGCGGCGGCAGAACGGGTCGCAGCAGGTCGGCGTCGCCAGAATGGCATCCACGCCGAGCGCCGCCGCCGAACGGAAGAGCGCGCCGACATTCGTCGAATCCGCGACGCCCTCCAGCACAGCCACGCGCCGTGCCCCGGCGCAGACCGCCTCCGCGTCCGGCAGCTGCGGGCGGCGCATCGCGCAGAGCATTCCGCGCGTGA
>USDP01000035.1 GCA_900553545.1 uncultured Eubacteriales bacterium
GCGAACGCCGTCACGGCCTGCTGCTCCTCCGGGGAGAGCATGGACAGGTCCGGGCCGGCCTCCGGCGCGGCCTCGGCCTTCTGCAACAGATCCGGTTCCTTCGCGGCAGGCTGTGCCGCGTCGAGATCGGGGGTCAGCGTCAATGTTGGGATCTTATGTTCTTCCATATCAGTCTCTCCTTACTTAAAATCATTCGTACCGGCCAGACCTTCGCTGGCCATCATCTTCTCCATCACGCGAATCTCTGCCGTGATGTCTACCACGTCGTTTTCAAACAGGCTGTCAAGCTGCTGCTGGAACGCGGCGATCACCTTTTCCAGCATGTTTTCGATCTTCGTCATGCCCTCGTCGATGTTGCCGACGCGCATGCCCTGATTTTGCAGGACGACATACTGCTCGAGCAGCTTGATCGTCGTCGGCAGATAGTAGTTCAAAAACTGCCGGATCTGCCGGACATTCTCCGGATGCTGCTTGACATAGTCGAAAATTTTCTGCGTCAGAATTTCCAGCTGCTTCAGCTGCGCCGAGAGCTTGAAATCCGGGATTGCGTCGTTCAGCTCCTGAATCCGGCGCACCGAGGCCTGTCCCTGCTGGAGCACTGCATCCAGCTCCGGATTTCCGGTGGACTCCGCCGCCTGCGGCTCCGGCTTCTGCGGCTCCGGCTGCGGCTTCTGCGCGGGCTGCGTTTCGGCAGGCTTCTGCTCCGGCTGCTTCTCCGCTTCTTCCATCCTGTCTGGGAAAATCAGCTTGAGCACGAAATAGGCCGCCAGCGACAGCGCCGCGCAGCCGATCACGCCGCCGAAACTGGTCAGCTTTCCCTCGATCGCATAGGAGATCCACACCAGCCCGACCGCGTAGATCGGAATTGACGATTTCTTTTTCTTTCTCGGTTTCTGTTTTTCGTTGTCCATGCTTTGGTGTTCCTTCCTCGTATTCACACACATATGATTTCTCTCTATTTTTCCAAATATCATAGTACCGCAAGCCCGGCGGAAAGTCAATCATTGCGCCGAGTTGTCTCCATGATTTGCGCCGTTGACAGTCGCCGCCGTAATCGGTATAATGGGGATTGAAATCGAATTCCGCCGGGGCTGCCGCGGGGCAGCCCCTATTTTAAGCGGCACATCCCGCCCGCGCGGGTCTTGAGAGCCTTGCCGGGACGCGCGCCGCATATTCATATCTATGCCGCGCGGCAGCGCGCGGTGCAAAATCTTACATTTTTCGTACAGGAGGTTTCCTATGACCAAGGTTTCCCCGTCGATCCTCTCTGCCGATTTCGGCAATCTCGAGCGCGATATCCGCGCGATGGTGCCCGCAAAGGCCGATTATGTTCATGTAGACGTGATGGACGGCCTGTTTGTTCCCAATATTTCGCTGGGTCAGCCCGTTGTTGCCTCCATCCGCAAGGTGACGGAGCTTCCGCTCGACGTCCACCTGATGATCGACCGGCCCATTCGCTATGTCGAGCAGTTCTGCAAGGCCGGCGCCGATATCCTGACCATCCATGTCGAGGCCGACACCGCGGAAAACACCCGCAAAGCCCTCGAGATCATCCAGGGCTGCGGCGTCACGCCCGCCATCTCCATCAAGCCGAAGACCCCGGCTGAGTCCGTCCTCCCGTTCCTCGATCTCTGCGGCCTGATCCTCGTCATGACCGTCGAGCCGGGCTTCGGCGGGCAGTCGTTCATGGCCGACCTGATGCCGAAGCTGCAAGCCGTCCGTTCTTACATTGACGAAAAGAACCCCACCTGCGAGCTGGAGGTCGACGGCGGCATCAACCCTGAGACAGCCAAGGTCTGCATCGCGCACGGAGCCAACGTCCTCGTCGCGGGCTCCGCCTATTTCAAGTCCGCGGACAAGGCGGCGTTCGTCCGCAGCATCAAGGAGTGATGTTATGAGATCCACGAAAACACGCCCGGAGCTTCAGGCTTGGGGCGTCATTTTGGTGCTGGCGGCGGCGTGCGTCCTGTGCTCGCTCTCCGTCATCGCCATCCAGCCCGGCCCTCTTTCCGAAACACTTTCCGTGTTCTGGGCAGACAAGGTACTGTTTTTGCTCAACGGCTTCCCGGTCTGCGCTGTGCTCCTGCTCTGCTGGTGCGCAACGGGTAACCCGTTCACAGCAGCAGGACTCGGCAGCCTGATCGTCAACCTGATGTCGTATGTCAATCTGGTCAAGACCGACTGCCGCAACGACCCCTTCGTCCCCGACGATTTCCAGCTTCTGCGCGAGGCGATGAACGCCGCGAGCGAATATACGCTTGACCTGCACTGGCCCATCCTCATCGCCATCGTGCTCGGCAGCGCCGCCTGCTTTGTCCTTGCGCATTTCATTCGCGCGCGAAAGCCCCGGTGGTATGTCCGCGCGGCGGGCGCGCTCGTGCTGCTTGGCGGCTTCTGCTGGTCCGTGCCGAACGTGTACCAGAAAACCGGCTTTTATAACAAGCGCGGCAATGAGATGAGCAAGACGAACGTTGCCGAGGTGTTCCGCCTCTGCGGCTTCCCCTATTGTTTTCTGCACAATTACAATCTTTATTCCGTGGAAAAGCCGGACGGCTACAGCAGCGCGGACATGAAGGCCCTCGCCGCGTCGGACGATGCGGTCTGCAAGACGCCCGCCGTCCGCCCGAATGTCATCTTCGTCATGTGCGAGGCGTATACCGACCTCTCCGACGAGGACGTCTTCCTCTACACCGAGGAGGAAAATCCGACGCACGGCTTCCATGTGTTGGCGGAGTCCGGCCGGGCCAGGTCCGGCCACATCGTTGTCAGCAATTTTGGCGCGGGCACGGCCAATACGGAGTTCGATGTTCTCACCGGCATCCAGACCAATATGGTCTCCCCCGGCAACACGTCCTCGTTCCGCGTCATCCGCAAGGCGGTCAACGCCCTGCCGCAGGTCTACAAGCGTGCCGGTTACAAGACCTATTTCATGCACCCCGGCTACAGCTGGTTCTATAACCGCGACAATGTCTACCGCGACCTCGGTGTCGACGAGCGCATCTTCAACGAGACATATACAGACGCTGACAAAAAGGGTACCATGATCTCCGACGCGGCCTTCCTCGCGCACCTGACCGCCGACCTCGACACGCGCCTGAGCACGACGGAGCCGCTCTTCGCCTACACGGTCACGATCCAAAACCATCAGGCATACCCGTACACGAAATACGGCTTTGAGCCGGAAAAACCGCCGCTCTCCGTCTCGATCTCCGACACCTCAATGGAGACGCTCTCCGTCTATCTCGAGGGCGTCCGCGATTCGACGGCCATGCTCACCGCGCTCTGCGACTATCTCGATTCCCGCGACGAGCCGACGCTGCTCGTCTTCTACGGCGACCATCGCCCCACGCTCGGGCAGGATTACGCCGTTTACCGCGAGTTGGGGCTGACCACCGGCCTGACCGGCTCCACGGACGAGATCATCGAAACCTATGAGACACCCTATCTGCTCTGGGCGAACGAAGCCTACGCGCCGTATTGCGACTTTGACGCGCTCGAGCTGCCGGACGTTGTCAGCAGCAATTATCTCGGCGCGGCGGTCTATGAGCTGACCGGCCTGACCGGACTCGACCCGTATTTCGATACGCTCGAAGATCTGCGCAGGACGCTCCCGGTCATCTCCCACGGCTGTTATCTGGCAGCGGACGGCAGCGAGATTGCATCCCTGACCGACGCACAGCAGTCCGCCCTCGATCTGCTCGCTGATTGGAAATATTACCGTCTCAAGGAAGAAGCCCTGATCCAATGATGCAAAACGCCTCCCCTCACGCAGGGGAGGCGTTTTACAGTCCTTTCAGCGCTTTCATCGAAAGCGCTGCGCATAGCCGCAGCGGCGGCAGAGCGGGTGGAGCCGTTTTTGCAGCGCGAAGCCTGCGGCAATGCTGCGGGCAGGTTCAGCGGCAAGAATTTCGTCGAGCGGCTGCGCCAGCAGGTTCCCGAGCGGGATGCGCCCCTCGCCGTCGAGGCAGCAGGGGACGACCGTCCCGTCGCAGAGCACGGCCAGCTGATCGCGCAGTGCGCGGCATGTCCCGGCTTCGCCGTGGTCGGGCGCATCGGGGCTGGGCCAGTCGAATTTTTCGCCGTAGTGGATAAACGTCCGGTCGCACAGCCGCCAGCCCCACGTATTTTGTGTCCAATTGCCTGGGTAGGCGGCGTGGAGGTGGTTGAGGATGGCGTCGTTCTGTTCGTTCTGGCCGCGCGTCTCCGCGCCATCGAGGTTCCAGAGCCGGTAATCGATCAGGATACCGGCTTCGCTGGCCGCGAGGCCAAAGTCCGTACATCCGGCGAGATAATGCCCCATATCCACGCCGGAATTGGCCTCGAACGAATGGAGGCTGACGCTGACCTTGTGCAGAGCCTGGGCCGCAAGCAGCTCGCGCTGCCGCTTCGGCAGGAGCGTCCCGTTTGTCGTCAGCACGACGCGGAAGCCCATCCTGCCCGCAATGTCCAGCAGCTCCGGCAGATCGGGGTGCAGCAGCGGTTCGCCCATGACGTGGAAATAGAGGAAGCGCGTCTGCCCGCGCAGCGCCCCGGCAAGGTGCGTGAATTGTGCAACGGTCAAAAACGCCGCCCGCCGCGTTGTGCCGGGGCAGAACGAACAGGCGAGGTTACAGCAGTTGGTGATCTCCAGATAGACGCGCGAAAACGGCATGATACGCCTCCAAATTCGGGAATATCTATAGTATATCAGCCCAAAGCCGCGGCGGCAAGCACGAAAGACGTGACAGCGCGCAAACGGCATGGTATAATGAAAATATGTGGACTTTAGAAGAAATTCGCGAAGAATATGACCGGCTCGACCGGTATCTCGGCATCGACACGCGCCTCATCCGCCTCTCGTTTTCCAAAAAGATGCGGCGGCAGCACGGCGTCTGCTGCTTCCGGGGCGACCGCCCGACGGAGATCCGCCTGGCGGACTTCCTGCGCGCGGAGGACGGCGCCATGCTCGACACCGCACGGCACGAATATGCCCATGCCGCCGCCGCGCTCCTGACCGGGCGGCGCCACGGGCACGACGCAGTCTGGAAGGACATTTGTGTCCGGATCGGCTGTAAGCCGGAGCGCCTCGCCGGGACGACCGCCGCGCAGGAGGCGAAGAACGCCGGGTGCGGCTATCTCGTGCGCTGCAAGACATGCGGCGCGGAGAGCCGTTATCTGCGCCGCGGCGCGGTCGTGCGGAGCATTGCGCAAGGGCGGCAGGATTGCCGCTGCCGCCGCTGCGGGGGGACATTTACGTTGGAAAGGATGAGAGCAGATGTACTATGAAAAGCGGGCGGAGGAGCTTTTTCGTGAGGGCTATAACTGCGCACAGGCGGTGTTCCTTGCATTTGCTTGTGAAAAAATGGATCGGGACGAGGCGGCGAGGCTGGCCTCGGCGTTTGGCGGAGGACTCGCCGGGACACGCAACACCTGCGGCGCCGTCAGCGGCCTTGCGATGGCCTATGGCCTGCTGCGCGGTTATGCCGATCCAACGGACAAAGAGGCCAAACGTGCAGAATATGAGGCGGTGCGCGAGATGACGGAAGAATTTGCGCAGCAGAACGGCTCGATCATCTGC
This sequence comes from uncultured Eubacteriales bacterium, assembly GCA_900553545.1. GTDB lineage: Bacteria > Bacillota > Clostridia > Oscillospirales > Oscillospiraceae > CAG-170. The sequence goes on from USDP01000035.1 coordinate 5,558, forward strand.
CGCGAGCTGCTGGGCCTCGGACGGGACGTGAACTACGTCCCGCCGTCGGACCGCAGCACGGAATATTACAAAAAACGTCCCTGTCCAAAGCTCTGCGCCTGTGCCGCGGGCATCCTTGCACAGTATCTCGAGACGCACCCGTAGTGGGCAGAATGTGCATCCGAAACGCAATAGCCTTCAGCGAATTTGTACTGCCGCAAGGACCGATGAGGGCATCGGCTCCTACATGGTGCAGTGGAAAAATGTAAGACGGGCGGGGGCAGTGCTCCGTCCCTACATGCAAAATCGATTGCGCGGTGCAAAATCCCCACTTGACAGCGGAAATTCGGTATGTTTATTTTGATTTGTTTTGTTTCTTGCCCGAAGCTATTTTGATGCAACACCTACAAACCGCACTGGTCAAAGGAACGCACAAAGGGGGGAACCGGACGATGGAAAAGCTGAGATCCGCGATTGCGGCAGATGAGGCCATTCATTCTCCGAAGCCTTTCGCGCTACGCGGGAAAGATGGGCCATGAGGTGGCCGGTGTCGCGCTGGATGGGGCCGAGACCGTGGAGCGCATCTATGAAGTGCAGCCGGACATGGTGCTGCTCGACCTCAACATGCCCGAAAAGGACGGCATCGCGGTCATCCGCGAGGCCTGTCTCGACCGGATGATCCCCGTCATCATCACAGGCCACTATTCCGAGCTGCTGATGAACCGCGCGGACATCCCGTGCGTCTACGTCTACCTGATGAAGCCGACGAGCGAGGCGCAGGTGCAGGCGGCGATGCGGCGCACGAAATGATCGCCGCACGGGAAACGCTGCTGTAATCAGAGACGCATATGTTCCAAATTTCAGACGTCAGCTGCCGGAGCGGCAGCCATATCTCCCATTTCACCTACACACAGCCGCGCGGCACAACACACGTCCTGCTCTCGCAGAACGCGGACTATCTCGATGGACTACAGGGCATCCTGACCGGAAACGAGCCATACAGCGGTGAGATTGCGCTGAACGGACGGCGCTATGCCGTGCAGCGCGCAGCGTTCATGACGCGGACATTCCGCATGTACCGGGAGCAGACGGTCATTGCCAACGTACTCACCGATCTCGGCTTCCGCCAGCTCGGCGGGAAGAAGGGGCAGCGCCTGTTCTCCGCGTTGACGGAGGAGACGGGCCTTTCACTCGACCCTTCGCGCACCATCAGCCAGATGACTATCACCGAGCAGAAGATGGTGGAGCTGCTGCGCATCTTTGATCAGAAGCCGGAGCTTCTGATCATCCGCGGGCTGAGCAGCTTCGTCTCGGTGGACATGTTCCAGAAAATGATGCAGCTTGTCGAGCGGCTGAACGAGGCGGGCGTGACTGTGCTCTATCTGACGAACCGCCTGGAGGAGGCGATCTCCCTGTCCTTCGGCATCACCGTTGTCGACAAGAGGCGCATCCAGGGCACGTATTCGCCGGAGGAGATCGTGTCCGACCCGCGCTCAATCTTCTTCATCAGCATGGGCGCACAGAAATTCGACTTTGGAGAGGAGCCGCAGCCCGCGCCCAAGCCGGACGCGCTGGGCTACGGGATTCAGGAAAATTTGCAGATGTTCACGCGCTATCTGGTGCGGGAGATGTCGGCCTCGTCGGCCGCGGCTTTCGTGCTCGATCCGGTGCAGAAGCGCGTGCTGACCAGTGTGAGCTGCGCAAGCGACGCATCGGAAACCGTCCTGCTGCGCGACGAGGCAGTCTGTACGCTGCTCGGCGCGGACGAGCTGGTCACGCTCCGCCCCGAGCAGGAGGCCGGCTGGTTCGAGCGGACGCCGCCCTATACGACCGTGCTCTGCTACCCGGTGCGCATCAGCGGCGAACTGGCGCTGGTACTCCAGATCAACTACACCGGTTCCTACCGCTGTACGCCGCGCGACGGCATGATTCTCAAATGGATTGCGCAGGAGATGGGCATCAGCATCGAAAACGCCCAGCTGATGGGCAACGCCGTCCTCCTGCGCGAGAGTCACCACCGCATCAAAAACAATTTGCAGGTTGTGGTAAACCTGCTGGAGCTGGAAAAGGAGCTGCTGCCCGCAAACGTCGGCGATCCGGCCGCCCGCACGGGCATGGAACAGCCATTCGACGGCGCGATTCAGCGCATCAAATGTATCGCCGGCGTTCACGATCTGCTGACGATGCGCAAATTCGGCAGCACCTGCGAGATCGGTGAGATCGCGGGCACGGTCTGCGAGTTCTATCAAAACTGCGCACAGACCACACTGGAGGCTGAGCCGGTGCGCGTCCCATATGCGAAGGCCGTCTCGGTGGCGCTGGTCATCAACGAGCTGGTCAGCAACAGCATCAAGCACAACCAGCGTCTTGGCCGCCCGCTCGCCGTCTCTATCCGCGTCACGCAGGACGACGCGGCCGGGCAGATTGTGATCCTCTACCGCGACAACGGGCGTGGCTTCCCAGCGCAGCATCCCGGCGCCGAGGCGCACAGCGGCGCGGGCAGCTGGATTCTCTCGTCCGTGGTGGTCTACGAATTCCGCGGCACGATGAAGCAGCGGAACGACGGCGGCGCCGTGGTCGAGCTGCGGATTCCGAAAAAGGCCCTCCTCCCGTTGGAAAAGCGGCGCGTCGCGTCTGAGGAGCTTTCGGCAAAGGCGGGCGGCGCGTCCGGCTGACCGGTTTTATGCCTTTACTTGGACATATTCGACAAAATCCGCCCTCCGGATTTGTGGATGCAGCCGAATGTTTCAAAACGTTCCAAAATGCGGTTGACTTTGTCCCGGAAATCTGTACAACCGAAGTATCAGGTTCGTCCCCGTCCGACGAACCATTCAAAGTACGGCCCATGTTGGGCGTGTTGACAAAGTGACATATATCCTCGTTTAGGCGAAGAAAAAGACGCCCTATGGCGTCATTTTGTATATTTGATCATCCTTTTCAGGTTCAATGCGGTCGCGGACAAGAGGCAGTGGTCCTCCGCTGCCTCTAGGCCTCGTCGCAACACGCGCGTCAGATTGTGGTCGCGCTTCTGCGCGGCAAATGCGCCCTCGCACCAGATCTGCCGCAGCTTCAGCGCCTCCCGGTATTCCGGCTCGTGCTGCCTGTTGATGTTTTTCAGCCGGGCCTCCCGGAAGTAGCTGTGCTCCAGCTTTCGCGCGCCCCGTTTATCGGTCTTATTCAGGCATTTCTCTCGCAGCGGGCAGCTCTGACAGTCCTGTTTATCGGCCAGATACAGCCAGTACAGACCGCTAGCGCTGCGGTGCAGGGTATTTCGCCTCATGAATTTGCCCTGTGGGCAAACGTAGGCGTCCCGCTGCTCGTCATAGCAAAAAGCTTCCCGCTTCAGCGCCGCATTGGTTCGGTCGTGGACCGGCTGTGGGCGTACAAAAAAGTCGATTTTCATGTCGCTCAAATAGCGATGTGCCATCGGAAAATCGTAGGCAGCGTCACCTCCTCGCGCGGCGAACGCGCCTATGCGGACAATTTCATCTATGGCATGACCAAGGCCGCGCTCACGCGCGCCTGCCAGTCCATCGCAATCGACCTCTCGCCGTATGGCATCCGCGTCAACTGTGTCGCCCCCGGCGCGACCTGGACGCACGAGGGCGCGGCGCATGAGACGCTGAAAAACGGCGGCATCCCGATGGGCCGCCTCGGTACGCCAAAGGACACCGCCGATCTGGTCGCCTACCTGCTCTCCGACGCCGCGTGGATGATCGACGGCATCTCCGTCCGCATTGACGGCGGACTCATCCTCTCCGGTCTGCCCGAGGGCTGGGCCGAGGCCAAGTTCATCGACCCGGCATGGGCTGAAAATCAGCACGACGCAGTCGTTTCCAGAATGGAGGGGAACGCACGTGAAGGCTCAAGGAATCGGCATCTGTGAATGGGCCTTGCCCACGCCGCTGCGCGGCCCGCTCGTCTGCCGCGTGCTGAAGGATCTCGGCCTGGCTGCCGTCGAGCTGAAGCTTGGAACCGTGGAAAAAACTTCCCGCTGGCAAACCGCTATACGCTCGACCTCTACAAGGAAGAGCAGGCCAAATACGGTACTGTCTTCACCGGCATTGCCGTCAATCTGACCGACTTCTACGCGATGACTGCGCCGCTCGGCTCGTCCGACCGCGAGATGGTCGAACACGCGCTGCGCACAGCGGTCGACGCCGCGCAGTATCTCGGTGCGCCCCTGATCCACGTCCCCTCGCTACACGCCCTGAAGAGCGAGGTCAGGACCGACGAATGCCTGAAGAACACCGCCGAGATGCAGCTCCGCCAGCTCGAATTGGTCGACCGTGAAAACTACGGCATCTACTTCGACACGCAGAACCCCCACGCCCTCAACGGGCTGGACGCTCCGTCGCTGATTGAGCCGATCTTCAACCACATTCCGGAGTTCCATATCAAGGACGGCTTCGACCAGATCAGCACTCACCTCATCGGCGAGGGCAGCTGCGATCCGTTCCGCTCCCTTGCAGAGTTTGACCGCCTCGGCTATACCGGCTGGATCATTCTGGGGAACTATTTCTGGCGCGTCCCGCTGTGCCAGCGCGGCGATGTCCCCTATGCGCTGCTGCGCCGCGACCTCGACACCGTCCGCACCTGGCTCGCCGCCCACGCCTGACACTTCAAAGTTTTTCTGTCCGTCCCACCAATTCCTGATACCCTTTTCTGCACAAAAACGTCCCCGCCATTTTTCGATGGCGGGGACGTTTGATTCTCTTTAGTATGCAATGCCCCAATAGATGGAGTGCTTCGCGGGCTTACCGCAGATGGCGCACTTGTCGTCGAGGCATTCCTGCTTCAGCGGCATACAGCGGGAGGACATGCCGCCCTCTTCCTTCATCTTCAGCTCACATTCCAGCTCGCCGCACCACATTGTCTTGATGAAGCCGCCGTGCTCAGCCTGGAGCTGCTTCGCCTCTTCGAGGGAATGGGCCTCGTAAGTGTTTTCCTGCATGTTTTTCAGGGCCTTTTCGTACATGCCCTTCTGCACCAGCTCCAGCTGTTCCTTCACCGCCGCTTCCAACTCTTCGAGCTTGACGACGGTCTTTTCGCCGTCGTTGCGGCGGACGAGGACGCACTGCCCAGCTTCAATATCGCGCGGCCCAAGCTCAACGCGCACCGGCACGCCCTTCATCTCATACTGCGCGCACTTCCAACCCATGGAGTTGTCGCTGTCGTCCATCTTGACGCGGATGCCCGCGGCGGCCAGACGGTCGCGCACGGCCGAGGCGGCGTCGAGTACGCCTTCCTTGTGCATCGCGATGGGCAGGACGACGGCCTGCACCGGCGCGATCTTCGGCGGGAGGACGAGGCCGTTGTTGTCGCCGTGCGCCATGATGACGGCGCCGATCATGCGCGTTGTCGAACCCCACGATGTCTGGAACGGATACTGCAATTTATTGTCGCGGCCGGTGAAGGTCACGTTGTAGGCGCGGGAGAACTTGTCGCCGAAATAGTGGCTCGTCGCACCCTGGAGGGCTTTGCGGTCCTTCATCATGCACTCGACGGTGTAGGTTGCCTCGGCGCCGGCAAACTTCTCCTTGTCGGTCTTGCGGCCGCGCACGACCGGGATGGCTAGGACGTTTTCAAAGAAATCGGCGTAGCAGTTGAGCTGCTGCTCGGTCTCGGCCTTTGCTTCTTCGGCAGTCTCATGGATGGTATGGCCCTCCTGCCACCAGAACTCGCGGCTGCGCAGGAACGGGCGCGTCGTCTTCTCCCAGCGGATGACCGAGCACCACTGGTTGTACAGCATCGGCAGCTCTCGATAGGTCTGCAAAACGCGCGACCAGTGGTCGCAGAACATCGTCTCCGACGTGGGACGGAACGCCAACCGCTCTTCCAGCTTTTCGCTGCCGCCCATCGTGACCCACGCCACCTCGGGCGCAAAGCCGTTGACCAGCTCGCCTTCCTTTTTCAGCAGGCTCTCCGGGATC